>CAZJXE010000047.1:0-7901 GCA_964549835.1 uncultured Weeksellaceae bacterium | reverse complement strand
TGAATATTTGTATCCTTATATTTTGACTTTAATAGTTGTCCATATTTTGTTTGGTAGTTACCAATTATATAGTAGGGAATTTCAGAGTTTGAAGATAGATATGCGTCACACATTAACTCTAAATTATTTTCTGGTTCTAATCTAGCAATGGTTAGAATAAATTCTCCTTTTTCAATTAAATATTTTTCAATTGTATTTCTGCTTAAATCAGAAACCTCTTCAGCCCCATATGCAATAAACTCTGAATTGATACCATAATTAATTTTTATATATTCTTGAATTGCAATATTATCCGCCACTAAATAGTTTGAATTACGAACACCAAATTTCTCTAACCATTTGGTAATAGATCTAACAGCTGGACTCCATTTAGCACGCTTCCATTCAAGTCCATCTAAATTTGTTACAATAATACTAGAGCCTTTGTTGCAAAAAATAATTGCTGGCGCAGCAGTTATCAATCCAAGTTCAAGAATAATATCGAATTTTTGCTTCACAGCATGTTTTAACGATAAGTAATCAAAAACAAAGTTAGAGGCGGCAGAGCCTAAGTAATTTTGAGGGCTATAAATATGTTGAATCTTTACCCCTTTATAATTTTGTTTTTTATATGGGTGAAAATCTGGACTATATACAGTAACATCATAACCCTTTTTTGATAAGCCTACAGATAAGCATTCAGCACACTGCTCAAAACCACCGTAATTGTTTGGAATTCCTCTAGTACCTAAAATAGCTATCTTCATATGTTTGATACTAGTTCGTTTAGAAATAAATTATTCAAATAGACTACAGTTTATCAGCTACATCGCTGAATGCAATTATACCATTTTTACGCCAAATTTCTTTATCGTTTCTATATAAAACAAAAAGAGGTATTGTAGATATTTTATACATTTCTTTTATAAAGTTATTATTATCTAAATCAATATTAATAATTTTTAAATGATCAGAAAATTCATCCTCTAAGCTTTCTACTATAGGATTCATTTCTCTACAAGGGGCACACCATTTTGTTGATATATATATTAAGGTATTATTATTTAATGATATTAAAGAATCGATATGTGCTTTACTATATTTTTGAGATAGATTGTCTAGTTTCATTTCAGATTCAAATTCAAAAGGCAAATTATTTGTAGACCACTTTAAAAATCCACCCTCAAGATTATAGATATTTTTAAAACCTAATTCACTAATTTTTTTTGCAACCTTTATGCTTCTTCCTCCTATTTTACAATAAATATAAATTGGCGTTTCTTTATTTAGAAGATTAACTTTTTCTAAAAATAAATCATCATAATAATCTATATGCGTTGAATTATTAATATATCCGCTTGCTCTTTCTTGAGATGTTCTTACGTCTAAAATGATAATATCATTTGAATCTAAATCATCATAAAATTCTAAAATATCAATATTTGTAAGTTTTGGCTTATGTGAATTAGCACATGCAAAAAACAATAAAACACATATTATTAAAATTTTTCTAATCATGTAATTTTAAATTATTTGTTATAATTAACATTTTGCTGTTAATAGTTTGTATAATAATAAATAAAACTGGCTATACATTGCTTTTATATTTGCGCTGTCGTAATAACTTGTTTTAGTTGTGCAATTCTTTCCTAACTCAACGTACAACTTAAAAGCCCTCTTAATAAAGAGGGCTTTCTTTTTTCTATTTTCCTAAATTACCTATTTAAGTTCTTTAGGTGAAGTAGTCTTTAATTTTATAGCTAACATAAATTCATGAGAGCCAGAAGAATAATCAGCAAGTTCAGAATTAAGAATATCATAAGAATATCCAATTATATATCTATCGTTTATTGAATATCCAAATAATGCTCCGATATCTCCAGTAGATCTATAATTAGCACCAAACCAAAGTTTATCATCATAAATTCCTTTAACAGCAAAATCTAATTGAGCTGGTGTTGGATCAACTGATTTTAAAAGAAATGAAGGTTCTATGTCCCATTTCTTATTAGCATTAAACATATAAGCTCCCATGACATATAAATGGCGTGAAAGATTACCTGATTGTTCACTTGATAAAGTATTAGCTAGATTATCATCTAATAAATTAAGATTACTAGTTAATAATTGAGGAATTGCAAGTCCAAGGTACCAGTCCTTTGCATAAAAATTAAATCCAAATGTTGCATCTGGAACTGTTTCAACAATTACATCTCCTTGAGTTAATGGGTCATTTGGATTAGCTACATTCCAGCCATTTTTATCAATCTTAAATTGCGTGAATCCACCAGAAAGCGCCAATGATAGTTTAATTTTTTCACTTACTGATAAATGGTAGGCATATGAAATAGAACCTCCTGTTCTACTTGTTGGACCAAACTGATCATTAAAAATCACCCCACCTAAACCAACATTTTCTTCCTGCTGACCATACATGCTTAAGATAGTTGTACTTGGAGCATCATTTATACCAGTCCACTGATTTCTAATACTTGTGCGCACTTGATAATAGTCTTCCATTCCCGCAAAAGCTGGATTTAGCACATAATTATTATCCATAAACTGAGTTAATTGAGGTAACTGTTGACTATATAGTGACCCACTAAAAATAAAAGCTAATATTAAAAAAGATATTTTCTTCATATTGATTTTTTTTATCTTATAATTGTTATTGGTCCTGTTTGAGGTTCCTCATTATTATTTAAATCTATTACATAATAATACGTCCCTACCGGTAGCTCTTCCGACTCATAGGTTCCATCCCAAGCAATATAACTATTTCCTCCGCTTGTTTGATGAACTATTTCGCCCCATCTATTAAATACTTTAACTAATGCTTGTGGATAGTTTTCAATATCTAAAATTTCCCATGTATCATTCATTTGATCTCCATTTGGAGTTATTGCATCATATGGTATAACTCCTAAAACTACATAAATAGAATCAATGCCTAGACAACCTGAAGAGTCAACTGTTAATGAATACCAAGAAGAAGCTTGAGGCTGAACAGTAATATTACTTGACTGACTACCATTAGACCACGAATATCCATCAAATAAATTTTCAGATTGTAGATTAATGTCATCACCCATTTTAATAATTGGGTTACCTCCTACAATATTTGACGAATTTGATTCAATCGAATTTTCAACATATGTTACACGAACTATTGCCTCGACAAGATAAGGTGATAGACAATTAGGATCTATTACTGTTAAGAAATAATTATTTAATGGTTCTGAAGGAGAAACAACTCGGTCAGCTTCTGTTGATCCGTCATCCCATGTATAAAATAATCCTGGTTTTTCTTGAACATCTATAGTAATTGTTGATCCAAGACAAATAGTAGTATCTAGTAAGCTAACATTTCCGGGTAAAAGTATATCAGTGACTGCATTAACAGTTGTAGTTGTTGAAACTTCACATCCATTTGCATCGGTAACACTAACATTATATAATCCAGGAGCAAGGTTGCTTATTGAGGCATTTGAATTTGTATATCCAGATGGACCACTCCAATCAAAATCGTAATTTGGAACACCCCCTAAAACAAATACTTGGGCAGAACCATCATTTAACAAACAAGTTTCATCTGTTGAATCAGCAGTAACAACTAATGCATTTGTTGGTCCACTGATATTAATTGTTTGACTTGTAACTGTACATCCGTTTGCATCAGTAACAGTAACTGAATAAATATCTGGTGCTAATCCTGTTGCAGTTGCAGTAGTTTGTGCAGAAGGGTCATCCCATAAATAAAAGTAAGTTGGTGGGATTCCTGGCTCAGGAGTTCCTCCATTTGCTATAGCTGTGATTTCACCATCATCATAACCATAACAACTTACATCAGTTTCAGAAATTGTTACAGATAAAACGGTTGGTTCTTCAAGTAAAATTTCTGCTGTATCAGTACATCCTTTTGCATCTGTTACAACAACAACATAATTACCAGAAATAATATTATAATTAGTTGGAGTATTTACTCCATTACTCCATTGATAAGAATAAGGTGGAGGCGTATTCCCTCCTGTTGCATCTGCTTTAATCTTACCAGTGTTTGCTCCAAAACAGTCAACTGGGTCAACTAAAGTAGTTGAAACAACTAATTCTTCAGGCTGAGATAATGAATAGCTAATTGTGTCATAACAACCTTGAGCATCATTAACAATGCAGGTGTAAATTGTAGAATTTGAATTGTTATTAACGCATAAACCTACTGCTGTTGCAGATGTTTGCAATAATGTATCATTCCACTGTGTTGTATACGTAATGGTTCCATTTTGAGTGATATTAGGTATTCCTCCAGAAATATTAAGTGAAATCTCACCATCACAATAATCATAACATGAAACATCTAGGGTATTGATTGCATCAATAGCAACCATTAATTTATTTGTATCATTAATTTCAAACTGATCATAATTAGAACAACCATTTTCATCTGTAACAGTAATCCCGTATATACCAACAGATAAATTACTTAAAGAATAAGTTGTATCTCCAGTATCCCAAAGGTAATGATAGGTTAACGGGCTTCCAACTCCTCCAGAAACAACATCAGTAATAGATCCATTATTCCATCCATCACAAGTAACATGGTTGGCTACAAATGAATGTATGATAGTATCTGGCTGGTTGTATACAATAGATTGTAAGTAAACACATCCATATTGATCTTCAACAATGAAATCATAAGTACCAGCATTCAGACCAGTAACGCTGGAAGAAAACGATGATATAAGTGTATCTCCGTTAGAAATTGTTGTTTTTAAATAAGGAGCTATACCCCCATTTATTGTAAAGTCTGCTGTTCCAGAATTATCTCCGTGACATTGAATTTGATAATTGTTCCAATCTGATGGAGTAATGTTTACATTTAAAACAGGAGGCTCGTTAATAATGATAAGATCTTGAGCTACACAATTATTTTCATCAAATACTTCAACTGTATAAGTGCCGGCATTGTAGCCATTAAAATAAGCAGTATTAGAATATAATGGACCTCCATTAACAGAATATTGATATAATCCTGTTCCTCCATAGGATATAATATTATCTATTGATCCATTACTTAGCCCATAGCACTGAACATGTGAAAATAATGTTGTATCTATATAAAGTGAATCAGGCTGAGTTAAAGTAATTGTGTCGCTGGTTGTACATCCTTTAAAATCAACTACAGACATCACGTATGTATCAGGTGCAACACTATTAAATACATGAGTCATCTGAGATGTTGTTGTAAAACCATTAGATTTAAAATATTCTATGTTTAAGCCACCAGATGCATAAACTGAAATAGCTCCATTGTTTGCTGAATAGCATGTGATTTCATCAATTAAAATTGAATCAATGGAAATAATATAGTTTGGCTCATAGATTTCAACTGAATCTAATTTAACACATTGATTATCGTCAGTTATAGTTAAATAATGATATCCAGCAGGAAGATTATATGAAGATGAGGAATCACTTCCATTGCTCCATGAGTAAGAATAACTATTGGTTCCACCTATTACTGAAGCCATTGCCCATCCGTCTGATAAACCAAGACATGAAACTGAATCTTTTGAAAATGTTGCAAGAATTTCATTAGGTTGTTCAACCATAACCATTGAATTGACAGTACAGCCATTGGCATCAGTAATATCAATTGTATGTAAACCAGCAGGAGCATTTGTATTTGCATTTACTCCTCCAAAACTCCAGTTAAAATTATAAGTAGGAGTTCCACCTGTAACCGAAACAGATACAAAACCATCAGACTGACCATAACAAAGAGCACTATCAGCAGAAATAGAGGTAATTTCAAGACTATCTGGCTCAGTAATTGAAGCATTTGATACAGCAAAACATCCTGAACTATCAGTTATAGTAACAGTGTAATTTCCAGGTGCTAATCCAGTAGCAGTTATACCAGTTTGTCCACTTGCATCATCCCACAAATATGTATATGGTGATCTTCCCCCAACATGAACAGCTGTTAACTCACCATCATCTGCTCCATTACAACTTACATTTGAAATATTAATATTAGTAACTTCAAGTAGGTCTGGTTCTTCTACAAATATAGAATCGGTATCTAAACAACCTAAAGAATCTACAACTGTAACAAAATAAAAGCCTCCATCTAGATTGCTAAAAATATTTCCAGAAGTAAAATATGTATTTCCACCATCATTGCTAAATAAATATGGTGTAGCTCCTCCTGTAGCAGAAGGTGTGATAACTCCATCATCATCACCAAAGCAAGTAACATTAGAAATAGTTGTTAATAAATCTGGATTTTCTCCAGCTAAGATTTCAGCAGTATCTGCATTTGCAACGCATCCATTTGCATCAGAAACAACTACTGAATATAATCCAGGTAATAAGAAATTTATTGTTGGCGTAGTAGCTCCATTGCTCCATAAATATGAATATCCAGGAGTTGCTCCACTTGCAATAGCCTCAATTTCACCAGATGCTAATGTTTGATTTCCAGAGCAGTTAGAGTTATTCAAAACATTTGTTTGTGTTACAAGTTGAGAAGGTTCCAATATTGTTACAACCTCTGATGATACACATCCATTATCATCAGTAATATCCAACGAATAATTACCCGCACTTAAATTTGTAGCATATGGGCCATTTCCTCCATTTGACCAGCTATAAGTATATGGAGCGGTTCCTCCCAATGGGTTTGGACCTCCGCTTGTGCCTGAAACCGCCGCCGATCCATCACTTCCACCAAAACAACTTACAGATGAATCAAGTATGGTATAAGCACTTAATTCAGTTGGTTCAAAGATTAATACATTTACACTATCAGAACAGCCATTACCATCGCTAGTATATATAACATAATTTCCTGCAAAAAGACCAGTATAAGTACCTGTGTTCTGAGGAACTGGATAGTAAAATGGAATATAGTATTGATAAGTATTTGGACCTGTTCCTCCACTAGCTAAAACTTCAATTCCATTTGAAGGATCTCCATAGCATGGAACAAATAATTGGGAATTTGAGTAGTTAATATTTAAATCAACAATAGCACTAGCAGGAGTTGTAATTGAAGAATCAACAACACATCCATTTGCATCAGTTATTGTTACAGAATATAAGGTTGAGCTAGTAAGATTATTAATAGTAGCTGTTGTTTCTCCTGTACTCCAAAGATAAATATACGGAGCTGTCCCATTTGGAATTGCAGTTAAAGAAGCGTTTTGACCATTATTACATGCAGCAACAGTATCAAATGTAGCTGTAAGGTCTGCTTGATCAATAAAAACAGATTCAGAAAAATTACAACCATTTGCATCAGTAACGACAACAGAATAAGTGCCACTAATTAAAGAATCAGCAAGAGCATTAGTTTGTCCATCTGACCATAAATATGTAAATGGAAATGTTCCAGTGTTAGGGTCCACCGTCACAATAGCAGAACCAAGTCCAGATCCACAATATTCAGGAAATGAATCTATTGAGTATGACCAGTCTAGAGGTTCTGATAAAGATATTGTATCATAAGCAACACAATTGTTTCCATCAGTTACTGTTAAGTAATAATCTCCATAATTTATACCTCCACATAAACTTGAAAAAGAAGGGTTTTGAAACTGGGTAGTACCACTTAAGTCATAAACTAATGAACTTAAAAGACTTGGCTCATTTAAAACATTTACAGTTAATGAAGCGTCACAAAGGTTAAAACAACTAACACCTTGGGTTTCAATAGCAGTAGCAGTAAACGGCATAGGCTCTGTAACATTAAGAGTAATTTGATTTGTTAAACAGCCAGCGCCATCTTGAACTTGTAAATCATATGTGCCGGCACTTATAGATGACCCATTTGAAGAATTAAAAATAGAATCACTGCCAAAAGTAACTCCGCCATCAATTGAAAAAGAAAAGTTAGGTGTTCCTCCTAAAATATTTGAGAA
>CAZJXE010000046.1:0-7913 GCA_964549835.1 uncultured Weeksellaceae bacterium | reverse complement strand
CCTCCAGCACCAGAGGCTACAGCAATACCATCTGAACCACCAGCGCAAACTACAACCTTAGATTGAGCAAGAGAAGTCAAAGGATATAATGGAACATTGATATCAACAGTATCTCGATACAAACAACTATTATCATCAACAACAGAAACAATATAAGATCCAGGAGATAAATTAGTAAAGACACTGTCGTAAGGATATGGATTAGGATTTAAAACTCCATTCAAATAAAAAGAATATGGAAGCGCTCCATTATTAGCTAAAACTGAAATTTGACCATTGCTTCCATTAAAACAACTCACATCATTAGAAAAAGATGAAACATTTAAAGGATTTGTAGCTTGATATACAACTACAGTATCTTGAGAAGAAGATCCGCCGGCATCAATTACTCTGGCAACATAAGTGCCAGGAAATAAATTATAGAATGTTTGTGGTGTACTTACAGATAAATTAGTTTGTAAAATTGCTCCATTCATATCTAATAAGAGCATATCATAAGGTGCAGGGGTACCAACTCCAGGATTTACTAGTATTTCACCATCATTTCCAAGACATGATGCATCAGATGAACTTAATGTAATATCAAAACATCCACTTACAGTCACGGTTACATCATCAGAAAGCATCCCAGATGAACAACTTCCAACAACATCAGCATAATAAGTAGTTGTTGAAGAAATATTCACTGGTAATGTTGGTCCATAACCCAAAGTATCACCAACTGCACTAGTCCATATGTTCTGTCCCGCTACAACAGGTACATATCCAATTTGATTGATAGTATAGCTGGTGCCTGAATTTGGAATAAATTCCCAACCTTCGTCATATGCAGACCATTGTAAAGGATAGTTTCTATCTGCTGCTAAAACAGGGTCAAAAACAATGTCAAAAGCAGTACTTCCAATATTTACTAGTCCTTGAACTGCATTTCCACCATTCCATGTTGAACATAATGGTTTTGAAGCAATAAACATTTCTATTTTATTTGAGCCCTCATATAATACTACTTGAGAAGTTGCAATAGAATCAGTACATGAAAACATAGCAATTTGACACCATGTTACGGTAAACATTCTATTGGGTGCAACTCCAGTAGTTCCATAGTATATGTTACCGCTTACTCCCGTATTAATATCATGCCAAGGAGCTAGAATTGCATTTTCTGGAACACTACCGGGATTAGGTATTGGAGTATTAATTGAATAAGGCGAATAGGTACTTGCTAAAGAAGTGTCAAATGTCATATAACCATTACCTGATACAACACATTGTGTATATGGAAGACCATAAAATGTAAAGGAAAATCCAATTGGAACAGCAACATCATGCTGATCATCAGTTTGCATTGATGATTGAATAGCACTTAATGCATATAGGGTATCATTAAAATTCCCACAAACAGTTGTATCATTTGAGATAATAACTTGAGAAAAGCTAGAATTTGCAATAAACAAAAAACAAAACAATAATCTTTTCATATAAACTTTGATAGATTAAAATTATCTAAGTAATGTTATCGAACCTTTTCTTAAGTATCTTTCACCATCAATACCTGTAGAGGATAATACATAATAGTAAACTCCCTCAGAAAGATTTCTTCCATCAAAATCTCTTCCGTCCCATTGATAATTTGGAATATCCCAAGAATAAACAATTTGTCCCCATCTATTGTATATTTCTACAGATATTTCTTGCATAGCATACTCTTCAAAATCAAAGTAATCGTTAACATTATCACCATTTGGAGTAAATACATTATGTATTTCTGGGATACCTTGAACGTCAATTCTAAATCCAACTGAATCAATACATCCGGTGACCTCATTTTCAAGTGTAACATATATATAATTTAATCCAACATCAAGTGTATCAAACGAAATGTTGAAACTTGAAGTTCCATTTGGATAATTTTCTGTGCTATTATCTGCAAAAGTCCATTCAAAATTATATGGATCAGCTGATGTAGTATTGTCAGTAAATATTACATTAAAAGGACCTGCTTGAGGGCCAGTATAATTAGATGTAACATTTGCAACAAAATCAGTTGGTTGCGTTAAAATTCCTGTTGATTCACTAACAGTACATCCATTGGCATCAGTTATAGTAACAGTATAATTATTACCAGCTGACAAATTCTCAATATAATAATTCGTTGATATACTACTTCCTGCAGTAACCCAATTGTAATTATATCCTGCTGTTGCTGGAACTCCTCCAGTAGGGTCAGATTGAGCCCAACCATCACTATAATTATAACAACTTATGTCATATGGAGCAATATCTCCACTTTGAGACACAGAAGCTACAAGAACATCTGGCTCTGTTATTGTTATAGATTCTTGTTCATTACAACCATTATCATCAGAAACTGTTACAGTGTATGTACCAGCAGATAAATTACTAGCAGTAGCACCATTACCACCACTTGGACTCCAACTATATGAAATGATATTTGTTCCTCCTCCAGCAACAACAGTTGCAGAACCATCACTCTCTCCATTACAACTTACATCATATGGACCAAAATATAGGTTATCAGGTTCTATTGATGAGATAATTGGATCAGGATCAACAAAAACTGCTATATCTTCAAGAGTACATCCATTAGCATCAGTTATAGTAAATGTAACAGATCCTGCAGGGAAACCTCCTGCTATTGGTGGAGAGTATGTAAATCCACCTGCTCCACCTTGAGTATTAGCCGAAAGGGTTCCATTTAGTCCAGAACAAAGTGGTTGAGAAATAGTAAAATTATTTGTAATTACATCAGGCTCTCCAATAATAAAATCTTGTGTTATTGAACATCCAGCTGAATCATAAATATTTACTGTATATGTTCCAGGTTGTAAATTATTAATTAAAATACTATTTGAACCATTTGGCAATGATGTGGTAGTATCCCACTGAACTGAGTAAGGTGATACCCCACCATTAATTTGTAAATCAATTTGTCCATCAGTATCTCCATAACAACTAACATCTTGTGGATTAGTTGAATTTGTTTGTATTTCTAATGGACTAGAAATTGTAAAAGGTTCTGCTACATCACAACCAGAGTAAACAAGACCAGAACTAGAGCTATCAGAGTAATGTGCAACAACCCAATAGTCTCCCGGATAAAAATTATCATAACTTGGGCCTGAAGCAACAGAAATACCTGAAGGAGAATCTCCATTAGGGAATCCAGCAGGAGGACCTGAAATATTTGTTTCCCAAGTATATGTAAATCCAGAAACCAATCCTCCCTGAACAAATGCTTCTCCGTCATTAGAATTAAAGCAAGAAGCTGGATCAGTTGTAACTCCATTTATTGTAACAACAACACCTGAATCAACAACTTCTTCCCATCTTCCTCCCCAAACTACGGTTCCTTCACAATTATTTGCATCAGTTATGTAAATCGAATGTAAACCTGTACATAAATCTTTTATTATAGAGTCTTGAATAACTTGTAATGTGTTTGAAAGCGGGAAAACACCATTTTCATCCAAATCATAATAATATGGCCATGTACCTCCTTCAATATCTACCCATATTTCTCCATCACAGGCACCAAAGCAAGTAGCACCAGCTACATTATAAGTTGTATACTCTAACTGATCTGGTTCAGAAACTTCTGCATTAACAGTTATTGCACATCCATTACTATCTTCAATAACAACAGCATAACTTCCGGCATAAAGAGATGCAATACTTGACAAAGTAGAAGTATAATTTCCTGGACCAGTCCAAACATATGTATATGGGACTGCTCCACCAACTACATTATTAATATTAATTGCTCCATCATAAATTCCAAAACAACTAACATCGTCAATAGTTACATCAACAGAATCTGTTGTCATACTAGATGTAATTGAATCTAAATTAAAAGAAACTGTTGCAATACAATTTCTATCATCCATGACAAGAACAGTATAGTCATCGGCTATTAAATTTGTTGCACATGATGTAGTTTGACCTAAAACATCATTCCAAACATAATTATAATTTGGAGTACCTCCCTCAGCAACAGCACAAAGTTGACCCGAATTAGTTCCAGCACAATAAGCATAAACTGTTAAACTATCAATTATATCAACAGTTAATAAATCTGGCTCTGTAATTACTACAGTATCAGTTGCCGTACATCCTTCTTGGTCGGTCACATAAATAGTATGAGTTCCAGGAGTTAAATTAATAGCATTTTGACCTGCCTGACCGTTAATACTATCCCAAACAAAAGTATATCCTAATGTACCACCAGTTGCAGAAGCAAATGCAGTTCCGTCATCAAAGCCAAAACATTGTACTGGTTGAGTCATGATTGCTTGTGCAAATAATTCATCTGGCTGACTAATATTAAAAGTAAAAGTTTTTCTACATCCTAAAGCATCTTCAACTATTACATCATGTCCCCCATAACATAAGTTATAAGCAGTGTCTGGCATATTAAAAGATGTTTGACCTATATCCCAAAAATATGTGTGAGGAAGTACTCCCCCAGTAGTAGATAAAGATGCTACTGCATCACATCCACCAAAACAAGAAACATTTTCAATAATTGTTAAATTATCTGAAATTGCATCATAAAGATTAATAATTTCAAGACTATCTCTTTTAACACATCCATTATCGTCTATAATTGTAACTGCTTGCCATCCTGCCCAAAGTGTACCAATAATATTTGTTGTGTCTGTATTAGCATCCCAAATGTATGTGTAAGGGAATTGTCCTCCAATAGCAGTAGCTATAGCTTTTCCAGTAGAGTCTCCATAACACTCAACATTTGATAATAAGTTAACTGAAACAGAAAGTGTATCTTGAGGTTGAGTAATAACAATTTGCTGATATTCAGGACATTCATAAACACCATATAATCCATCAGGAATTGAATCATAAACATAAAAATCATATGTTCCAGCTGCAAGATTATCAATTAAAATTGTATCTAATTGGCCAGTTTCTGAGTAAATTGTATCATTTCCTGACATTAAAAAAGCAAAATTACTTACAAACCCTCCTGAAACTTCAACATAAATTGATCCAGTACTATCATTTCTACAATTTACATCTTCATGAGAAAGTGAGTCAATTTGCATTGGGGCTGGTGATGAAAGAACTACTAAATACCTATCATAGGTACACCCATTTCTGTCAGTGATTGTAGCAGTAAAATTACCAGCAGGAAGATTATTTACTGTTGAACTTCCACCATTTAATATTGAATCAGTAACTCCCCAAACTGCTCCACCATTGTCTCTCCAAGTCACAGAGTATGGTCCCTTTCCTCCTGTTGGGAATATATATGCCGAAGCAGAACTATCACCAAAACAAGTAAATGCTGTATCTGTTCGTGGACATACTATCTTATAAATCTCAAAAGAAAGTGAACCAGCATTTTCGAAATATGAGCTGTCTAGATCATCATAAGAAAATGTTTGTTGATTTCCATCACCAGCAAAGAAATAAGTATATTCATGAGAATTATTATAAGCATATGGAAAAGGTTGTGGAGCTGGTGAAATATGAGGTGGAGTAGTAAATGCTTGATTTAAGCCTAATCCTGACCATAACCAATCAGATGGAACAATTTGTTGAGGAATTGGTTGATTATACTTATATGAAGCATCCTTATAAGGACCACCATTCCATGTATCTTGATAAGTTCCACTAACAACAAGTTTATAACTTAGACCAGCATTCATAACCATAGGTGTTGTATATGTAAACGGAGCATCCATTGGCATTGTAAATGCATCTACTAAAATGGAAACATTTTGTGTATCAACACCGCACGCCCAGAGTGAATCATTTGAGTTTACTCTAACAGAAATATTATCTGATTCACACAATAGCGAATCTCTTATAAAAGCAGTATATGTTCCAGCAGGAACATTTAATACAGTATCATTTACTAAAACAGAATCTAAAAATAAATTGTAAGATCCAAATCCAAAAGTAGAATCAATTCCAAATACAATACTTGCAGAAGAATCACCATAACAAAAAACATCAGAAGTAATAATTGTATCATATTCTAAAATATTACGATCCCATTCAACATGTATTAGATTTTGTTTAAAACATGTAGGGTTTGTAGCAATTGTTCTTAAAACATAATCAATACCATTAGTATAATCTGGATATACTGGATTTTTATTAGATGTGCTAACTACAGAAGGAGCTTGTCCTTGAGCAAATGCAGTCCAAGAGTATGAGTATTGAGGTGCATTATTTTCAACTCTATAAATCTTAAATGTCATGCATGGAAGACCTAAACCTCCACATTGATATCCAGGTAATGTCATTGAAAAAGTATGTACCCCACTTGTTAAAGGATATATATATGTATGTGCAGGTGAATAAACATCAGGAGTTGGTCTTGGCGCAGGACTTCCATCAATTTGCCAGTGACTTGGAAAAATTCCTTGAGGAGATGTAAAGCCTGGATCAAAATGATATGCTGCATCATATGGGCTTCCAAGTATATCTTCGTATTGGCCAGATACTTCAAGATACCAAGAGTAACCGAATGGAAGTGTATCTGCAAAACCAGAAGGAACTCCAAAATCTAAAACATTTGTTGACCATAAAGTAGTATCGTTAGTTAAAGGACCACCGCTAGCATTAACAATTAAAGTATCTGATGTTCCACATGGAATAATCCATTCTTCAGAAACATCAATAGGTAAAGAAGGTGGTGGAAAAATTCCATTATCAATTCCATGTGTTGTTAATTCAACTGTTATTGAATCTGGTTCAATTATTGTAAATAGTAAGCTACCGTCACCTCCAGATATTGGAGCTAGAGCTGGGTTACCATAATAATCATAAGCATAAAGTCTAATTGTACCGTCAAAATTACCATCTAAATCACCAGGCATAGAATTACAATTGTTAGCAGAATTTCCTCTAACACCTAAGTTTTTAAATGTTGCAACACCAGAAGGATTATAAAATGTTGAACCAACAGAATCAACTTTAAGTGTATCTGGTTGACCTAAAATACCAGTTGTAAAACCTTCTAACCAGTAGAAAACAAAAGGTCCAATAGACTCACATCCTGTGTTGTATCCTTGATTATGACCATTCATAGTTACTTCAATTTGTGCATCACATGCACCATAACATGATGTAGTTACCGTTGTGTTAGTAGATAAAGAATCTATCCAAAAATCTTGTCCAGTTGTTGATGGCTCTAAGAAAACATCAAAACTTCGTGTACAGGATGTTGAGGCTAAATCAGAAATAAAAATATTATAATTTCCACCTCCTTGTGCTAATGGATTACTAAATCCTAATGAATCCATTACTATTCCTCCATAAAAGTTTGTGTAAGTAGTAAGTGGAAGCTGGAATCCTAATGAATCAAAAAATATTGTATTGAAAGGACCAATACCTCCAATTATAGAATCTATTGTAATAACTCCATCTTGCTCGCAAGGAGAAGAAGGTGGAATTATAGTGTAGGCAATGTCAAGTTGCTCTGGCTCAAATAATAAGATTGTATCTGGATCACACACATCACCATAGGCTTGATCAATAACTTCTAAATAATATAATCCACTAAATAAATTTGTAAATTGTTGTGTTACAGCTGGAGAGTTAAAAGAAGTAACTAGATTTCCATTATTTGCATTGTAGAGCGAATAAGTGTAAGGCCCTCCACTTTGTCCTGTACCACTAGTGTCAATATTTGCTTCAAGAGTTCCTACTCCATTATTACAAAAGATTGTATCCTTAATTGAAAGTGTTACAAAGCATGGGTAGTAAGTTATTTCAAAGCAATCAGAGTATGTACATCCATTTGCGTCAGTAATAGTCAAGCAATAGGTATCAGCAGGTAAATTAAATCTTGTAAAAATACCATTAGAATTAGTAGATGTGTCAGTCACCCCAGTTGAAGTAACTTCCCAAACATATGTGAAAGG
>CAZJXE010000045.1:0-7931 GCA_964549835.1 uncultured Weeksellaceae bacterium | reverse complement strand
GATAATGGTTCATGTCTGTATCCTGATTGTAATGGTATTGCTTATGGAACTTCATTAATAGATGATTGTGGAGTATGTCAACAAGGGTTTATATATGATAATTTATTTGCCTCTATTGTGCAATATGTTACAGATACATTTAGTCTTACCCTTTCTCCTACTGAAGTGTTTTTAATGCCTAATAGTAATCTTAATCCACTTTGGAACTCTAGTTGTAATGGATGTACAGATCCAAATGCATCAAATTATGATTCAACTGCAATTTTTGATGATGGTTCGTGTATTTATGCAATAGCTCCATTGTTTTTCTCTGAGCATGCAGATGGTGATGGGTTTAATAGATATTTTGAAATTTTTAACCCAACTTCAGATACAGTTATTTTAGATGACTATGCCTGGGCTAGAGTAGGAGGTAATCCTACTACTGTTGGAGTTTATGAAACTTGGAATGATTTTGCTCCTGGAGCCGTGATATTACCAAACGATATATATATAGTTGCTCATTCAAATTCAGACGCTTTTATTATTAATCAGGCTGATATGATTTCTCAATTGTTAAGTAATGGTGATGATGGTTTAGCTCTTGTTCATGGTGATGAGCCTCTAACCCCAACTCATCCAGATAGTGGATTATATACTATTCTTGACTGGATTGGTGATTGGAATGGAGATCCTGGAACAGGATGGGATGTAGCTGGAATTACTGCAGGAACTGCTAATCATACATTAGTTAGAAAATGTGAAGTTATGATGGGGGATACTAGCTGGACAAATGCTGCTGGAACTGATCCAACAAATTCTCAGTGGGTTGTTTTTGGAAATGAAAATTGGAATTATCTTGGTTCACATTCAAATTCAACAATTTACTCCTCTACATTTGATACAATTTGTGGTGGTTTATCTATAACAGTAAATGGAAATGTATATGATTCATCTGGTGTTTATGTAGATACATTAATTAGTCAACTAGGATGTGATAGTGTATTAACTACTAATTTGTTTGTTTTATCTAATTCTGCAACATTTTTAAATTTAAATCCAACAATTTGTTACGGTGATACTGTTTATGTTGGTGGAAATGCATATTATCAAACTGGGGTGTATACTAATGTGCTAACTAATTCAGTTGGATGTGATAGTGTTATTAGTCTTGATTTAAGAGTAGTTTCTCCAACCAATTTAGTTTATGATATTTGCCCTGGAGATAGTATTCAGGTTGGTTCTAATGTATATTATTCAGCTGGACTATATGTAGATAGTTTAGTTGCAGCAAATGGTTGTGACAGTGTAATAAATACTCAAATTAACACATATTCTCAATACAATTCTATTTATGGTGGTATATTAAATAATACTGTAGGTGGAGGAGGTTATTATACTGGCGATCAACACCTTATATTAGATTGTTATGTGCCAACAGAGATTGTTTCTGCAACTGTTTATTCAGATGGTAATACTATTTATGAATTTGAGTTGAGAGACAATAATGGTAATACATTAGCTGACACAATTTATGCTTTGGTTGATGGAGCAAATCTTGTTACTTTAAATTTTGAAATGCCAGCTGGAACCGATTTTGAGTTAGGTGTTTCTCCTGCTTCAAATTTTGGTGGTTTATATAGAAATAATGCTGGAGTTAGCTTTCCTTACGATTTTGGAAATTTAGCTTCTATAACTCAATCAAGTGCTCAGCAATTTGGAGATTATTATTATTTCTATTACAATATTGAAATGCGTGCTTCAAGTGCTCCTGCTGAATATTCAATATGTCAGGGAGAAAGTATTTCTATAGGTTCAAATGTATATACAACTTCAGGATTATACATAGATACAATGATGTCTTCTTCAGGATGTGATAGTTTAGTTTACACTAATTTGACTGTTAATCCAATTGTAACATATCAAAATAATCAAACGATATGTTTAGGAGAAGTATATACAATAGGAAATAATGTTTATAGTACTTCTGGTACATATATAGATACCTTTGCAACATCTTTCAGTTGTGATAGTCTTGTTTATACTAATCTTTCTGTAACTCAAGTTTCAGGAGGATCAAGTACAAATAATACAACAATTTGTTACGGAGATTATTTTATGGTTGGAAATAACATGTATACAAATACTGGTACTTACTATGATACATTAATTGGTTCCAACGGATGTGATAGTACTGTTACTACAAACTTAACTGTTCTTTCTGCAGCATATCCTGTCATTTATGGTGGTATTCCTGATAGTGCTTCAGCCCCAGGCGGATATTTTGCTTTTGACAGACGATTAGTATTTGATTGTTACGTTCCTTCTAGAATTGTATCTGCAATGATATATGTTGAAGATCCTGGTACACTAACATTTGAACTTAGAGATGATAATGGTACTATTATTGAGAGTTCAACTCAAAGTGTCGTGGCTGGTCCGCAAAGAGTAACATTAAACTTTAATTTACCTGTTGGAAATGAATACGAATTAGGTTTAGATAATCCAAGTCAATTAGGCGTATTTAGAAGTAACAGTGGTGTTAATTACCCATACAATTTTGGAAACTTAGCATCAATAACTGGATCAACAGCAAATAGTCCTGGTTATTATTATTTCTACTATGATATTGAAATGGCTGCAACATTAACTCCAAATATTGTAACACTTTGTGATGGAAATTCAATTACAGTAGGCTCCAACACTTACTCAACAACTGGAATATATTATGATACTTTAAATGCTGCAAATTTCTGCGATAGTATTGTTTACACAGATTTAACAGTTAGCCAACCTTTTGTACCATCAATTGCTACTGACCCATTTGATGGGAAGATTTGCTTAGGTGATGCTGCTACAATAACAGCATCAACAGGATATCAGTCATATTCATGGGATAATGGTATGAGTGGTCAAATTATTTCAGTTAGTCCAACATCTGATCAATTATACACTCTTACAACTGTTGATATTAATGGATGTTCTGCTGTTGCTACCGTAATGATTTATGTTGACTCGTGTACTACTGGAATATCTGAAAATTTTGCTAATTTGATGATATATCCAAATCCATCAAATGGAATTGTCAATATAGAATTTAATAATTCTGATAATAATTTTGATTTTATAAAAGTGCTTAATGTCTTAGGTGAAGAAGTTTTTGAAATTAATGAAATTTCAGAAAATAAAAATATCACAACTTTAGACTTTTCTAATCATACCAAAGGGGTTTATCTTTTAAAGATAAAAACTAGTAAAGGAATTATTAATAGAAAGCTAGTAATTGAGTAATAAAATATTAGGATCTTAACTTAAAGAATTAATTTTTTCAGTTAGGATCCTAATTTTTTCTTTAGCATCTTTAAGTTTATTTTTCTCATTCTCTACTAGATTTTTAGGAGCATTATCTACGAACTTTTTATTGGAAAGTTTTGATTCTACTATTTTCAAGAATCCTTGTGTATAAGATAAATCTTTATTTAATTTTTCTAGTTCTGCATCTTTATCAAAATTATCAGAAAGAGGAATAAAATACTCATTAGATTTTACCATAAATGAGAAGGCTTGATCAATTTTTTTATCACTGTAAACTAATTTAGAAAGATTTCCAAGTTTTAAGATTATTGAATTTAGATTATATTCTAACTTTTCATTTTCAATAATATGTAATTCAAGAGATTCTTTCTTAGCTATATTTTTTTCTTTTCTTATGTTTCTTATTCCACTAACTACTTGCATAGTTGTTTCAAAGCTTCTAATTAATTTTTTGTTAAATGAGTTAGACTCAGGCCAATTAGCAACAATAATATCATTATCTCGCTTATCTATTAAATGCCAAATTTCTTCTGTAAGAAATGGCATAAAAGGATGTAATAACTTTAGTATATCTTCAAGAAAGATGATAGTTTTTTCATATGTAATGGAATCAATTGGTTTTTGATACTCAGGCTTTATAATCTCTAAATAAACTGAACAGAAATCATCCCAAATTAATTTATAAGTAAGCATAAGTGCTTCAGAAATTCGATATTGAGAATATGATTTATTTATATCTTCAATTGTCTGATTGAGTTTATTTTCAAACCAATTAATAGCATCAGATGAAGCTTGATCTTGTTTTTTATCTTTAACCTCCCATCCTTTAATTAATCTAAAGGCATTCCATATCTTATTTGAAAAATTTCGTCCCTGTTCACATAAACTTTCATCAAATGGCAGGTCATTTCCTGCTGGAGAACAAAGTAACATTCCAACTCTTACTCCATCTGCACCATATTTTTCCATAAGTTTAATTGGATCAGGAGAGTTTCCGAGAGATTTACTCATTTTTCTTCCAATTTTATCACGTACAATTCCAGTTAGGTAGACATTTTTAAAAGGAAGTTTGTTTTCATACTCATATCCAGACATAATCATCCTGGCTACCCAAAAAAATAAAATTTCAGGAGCTGTTACAAGATCATTTGTAGGGTAGTAGTAATTGATTTCATCATTTTTGGGATTGTTTATCCCATCAAATACAGAAATAGGCCAAAGCCAAGAAGAAAACCAGGTGTCAAGTACATCTTCATCTTGTCTTAAATCTTCGAGTTTAATGTCTGTTTTAATTTTTTTTGCCAGCTTAAATGCCTCTTCTTTTGTTTTTGCAATAACAAAATTATTTCCTTCATAATAAAAAGCTGGAATTCTTTGACCCCACCATAATTGTCTAGATAAACACCAATCTTTAATATTTTCCATCCAATGACGATAGGTATTTTTAAATTTTGGAGGATGAAACTTTATATCATCATTCATAACGTGCTTTAATGCAGGCTGTGAAAGGTCTTCCATCTTTAAAAACCATTGCATTGAAAGTTTTGGTTCAATAACGGCATCAGTTCTCTCAGAAAACCCTACTTTATTTAGGTGTTTTTCGGTTTTCACCAAGTATCCCTTTTTTTCTAAATCAATAGCAATTTCATCTCGAACAACAAATCTATCTTTTCCGACATAAAGTTGGGCAGACTCATTTAGAGTTCCATCATCATTTAAAATATCTATAGTTTCAAGATTGTGTTTATCTCCAATTTGATAGTCATTAATATCATGAGCAGGAGTAATTTTTAAAGCACCAGTACCAAATTCCATATCTACATATTCGTCAAATATTATAGGAATATTTCTATTTACTAGTGGAACTATAGCTCTTTTGTTCTTTAAATGCTTAAATCTTTTATCATTAGGATTCACACAAATTGCTGTATCGCCCAATATTGTTTCGGGTCTTGTTGTGGCAATTGTAATCTTTTCATTGCTATTTTCAATATCATATGTGATATGATAAAGCTTTGAATCAACCTCTTTGTGAATTACTTCCTCATCAGATAAAGCTGTTTTAGCAGATGGATCCCAATTTACCATTCGTACTCCTCTATAAATTAATCCTTTGTTATACAAGTCAACAAATACATCAATTACAGATTCATTCATATCATCATCCATGGTAAATTTGGTGCGATTCCAATCACAAGATGCACCCAATTTTTTTAATTGTTCCAGTATAATTCCCCCATGTTTATCTTTCCATTTCCATGCATGTGAAAGAAATTCGTCCCTTGATAAATCATTTTTATCAATTCCTTCATCGGCAAGCTTTTGAACAACTTTAGCTTCGGTAGCAATCGATGCATGGTCAGTACCAGGTACCCAGCAGGCATTAAATCCTTGCATTCTAGCTCTTCTAATTAATACATCTTGAAGGGTGTTGTTTAGCATGTGACCCATGTGCAGAACACCAGTAACATTTGGTGGTGGTATTACTATTGTAAAAGCCTCTCTATTGTCTGGTTTTGAAAAGAAGTATTCTTTTTTTAACCAATGATCATACCATTTGCTTTCAATTTTATTAGCTTGGTATATTTTTGGAATTGACATGATTTTTATTCAATAGTAAAAAGCGAAATTACTAAATTTATTGTTCTAAAAAATTAATTTGTGTAAAGGAAATAATTTAGTAAATTTGACGTTAGTTTTTAGAGAATAATTTAAAATTTAATAAGTAATGAAAAAAATCTTTTTATCTCTTTTTTTAACAGTATCCTTTTTGGTTTCTAATGCTCAGAATGCTGCTAAACCTGGTCCTCAAAAAGTACAAGAAAATACCGTTAATGCTGGAATTGAGTTTGAGTCTAAGGTCGTAGATTATGGAGTAATTGAACATAATTCTGATGGTCAAAGAGAATTTAAGTTTAAAAGTACAGGAACAGACCCTCTGATTATCAAAAGTGCTAAAGGAAGTTGCGGATGTACTGTTCCAACTTGGAGAAAAGCTGATGGTTCTGCAACCTGGCAACCTGGTGAGGATGGTTCAATTGGTGTTAAATATGCAACAAACAGAATTGGAAAGTTTACGAAAACTATTACACTTTCAACAAATGCTGATAAAAGACCTGTAATTCTTACAATTAAAGGTGAAGTTAAGTCACCACCAAAAGATGAAGGTGCAATGCCAGTTAAGAAAAATGATGGCTCTCCACTTGAAAGAAAATAAATAAATAAAAAATATTAAGATATTTGCACCTCACTGTTTTGAGGTGTTTTTTTTTAAAAAAATATTATGCCAAATATATCAAACAAAGGGCTTAACATGCCTGAATCACCTATCAGAAAGCTAGTCCCTTTCGCTGAAAAAGCAAAAAGAAATGGTAAAACAGTTTTTCATTTGAACATAGGTCAACCAGATATTGAAACACCAAAGGTTGCTCTTGATGCTGTAAAAGATTTTAGTAGTCAGGTTGTTGAATATAGCCATTCAGCTGGTTTTGAAAGCTACAGAAAGGGTTTGGCATCTTATTATCAATCTTTGGGGATTAGTGTCAATTTTGATGATCTTATGGTAACAACGGGAGGTTCTGAAGCATTATTATTTGCATTAAACAGTTGTTTAGATGCTGGAGATGAGGTAATTATTCCTGAACCATTCTACGCTAATTATAATGGTTTTTCTACATCTTCAGGAATTACCGTTAAGCCAATTTCAACATCTATTGAAAATGGATTTGCGCTACCACCAATTGATGATTTTGAAAAGTTAATTACAGCAAAAACTAAAGCAATTTTGATCTGTAATCCTGGAAATCCCACTGGATATTTATACTCTAAGGAAGAGCTAGAAAGATTAAGAGATTTAGTTAAAAAGCACGATCTATTTTTATTTGCAGATGAGGTTTATAGAGAATTTTGTTATGACGGTAATAAGCATATATCAGTTTTAAATTTAGATGGTTTAGAAGATAATGCTGTTGTTATTGACTCTACATCAAAACGATATAGTATGTGTGGAATTAGAGTTGGCTGTATTGTATCAAAAAATAAAGAGGTTATAAGTACTGCCTTAAAATTTGCCCAAGCTAGGCTTTCTCCACCAACTTTTGGTCAAGTAGCAGGTGAAGCTGCTTTATCAACACCAAAAGAATATTTTGATAATGTTAGTAATGAATATGTTTCCAGAAGAGATTTACTTGTTGAAGGCTTAAATAAAATTAAAGGAGTTATTTGTCCTAAACCTAAAGGTGCTTTTTATGCAATTGCACAATTACCAGTTGATAATGCTGAGAAATTTGCTCAATGGCTATTGGAAGAATTTGATTATAATAATGAAACTCTAATGGTTGCCCCAGCAGCAGGTTTTTATTCAACTGAAGGAGAAGGGTATAATCAAGTGAGAATTGCTTATGTTTTAAATTTAGCTTCTCTTAAAAAAGCGATTATTTGTTTAGAAGAAGCCCTAAAAATTTATCCAGGGAGGATTTAATATATTAGATATTTAGCTCTAGTTTTTTTGAACTCTTTTAAGCCTGGTTCCCAACTTTCTTTTATCTTTTGATCACTTAGTCCTGAAGTAATTTGTGTTCTAAGTTTTTCGGTTCCAGCAAGCTTATCAAAAAAACTATTAAAGAAATCCTCTTTGT
>CAZJXE010000044.1:0-7999 GCA_964549835.1 uncultured Weeksellaceae bacterium | reverse complement strand
AATAAAATGCAATAAAAAGTGCTAAAATTTAAAAAAAAGCAACTTAAATAAAAGCATATTAATTTTTAATTTTTTAAAAAAATAAAATTGACTTTTCTTTACATTGGTTTTTGATAAGATTATTATCTTTAAATTCATTATTAAATACTATGAAAAAAATTTTAAATTACTTCCTACAAGGTCTTTTATATATAGTGCCAATTAGCGTAACAATTTTTGTTGTTGTCTATGCGCTTAATAAAATTGCTGATATTCTTCCAATTAAAAATACAATTTTGAGCCTTGTTGTCCTATTTGCTTTAATTACAATTGTTGGGATGATTGGCTCAAAACTTATCGCGTCACCTTTTAATTCACTATTCCAAAAAATACTTGACAAAGCACCATTACTTAAAACAATATATTCTTCAGTAAAAGACTTAATGAACACTTTTTTTGGAAACAAAAAAGGATTTGATCAGGCTGTGCTTGTAAAAATATATGACAACTCAAGTATTGAAAGATTTGGCTTTATAACAAATGATGATTTACAAAGTTTAAATATAAATAGCGAAAAAGTTTTAGTCTACATACCGCATTCTCTTACATTCTCAGGCAATGTATTTTTAGTAGATAAAAAAAATCTAACGCCAATAGACACTCCATCTAGAGATATAATGAAACTAATCATTTCTGGAGGTGTTTCAGAAGTTGAAAATTAAAATTAAATTTGAAAAATTAAATCCCAAGTAATTATGCTTAAAAAACTAATCTCTTTATTTTTCTTTATCATTTGTTTTACAGCACACTCTCAGAATGCTGGTGATACAATTACTATACAAACATTTGACTACTCAAGTACAACCCGAGATACAATGATAAATTTTCCTAACAACTCTCTAACATATGAGAAAATTATCATGTCTTATAATATGAGGTGTAAAGATGATGTAGTAAACACAAGTGGTAGCATTAACAATATAGGATGTGGTGCTTGGGATTACAGTTGTCATACTAATATTCATGATTCATCAAGAATAGATTCAATCAGAGCAAAAACAGCAAGTCATTTGATATCAAATTTTTCCGGAAATGTTTATCCGTACAGTATTTCCCCTATTTATAACTATTATCAATTCTATCAACAAAACACAATAATTAATAATATTATAAATGAAGACACAATAAATTCTGGTAATGGCACACAGCAACTCAACTATGTTATCTCATCAGATCAAAAATCTAACAAATCACAATTTGTTTTTTTAGCTAGTGAACTAAATAGTTTAGGGCTTATTAATGATTCAATTCATGGCATATCACTAAATAGCATCTCAACAAGTAATGTGAATTTTTTTAAAATTAAACTTAAACTATCAACAGATAGCACTCTTGATGCAACAACTCCTCACAATTCTGGTTTTACTGAAGTTTTCCATTCAAATGTAAGTATAGTTCCTGGCGAAAATAGATTCCAATTTCATACACCTTTTATGTGGGATGGCGTATCTAATTTAATTATTGAATTTTCCAGCACAAATTCAATAACATCAGTGCCAACAGCTATTTTAGGAGACTCATTAAATTACAGTTGCGGTTTGTATTCTAATGATGCATCAAATATTAATATAAATCAGGCTGAACATATTAATATTCCGCATAACCCATTAAATTCTATCAATAATGAAATTACTGTTTCATTTTGGGTATATGGTGATGAAAATACACTGCCATATAACAGTACAATTTTAGAAGGGTTAGATGGAAATGGAAGTAGAACATTAAATATTCACTTTCCATGGAGCAATAGTAGAGTATATTGGGATTGTGGAAACAATGCAGGCTCTTATGATAGAATCGATAAACTTGCGGCTCAGAATGAATTCTCTTCTAAATGGAATCATTGGGTTTTTACTAAAAACAGTATAAGTGGAGAAATGAAAATGTATATAAATGGGGTTCTGTGGCATAGCGGAAGTAATAAAAATGCATTAATTGATATTCAAGAATTAACTCTAGGCTCTAATGGTAAAGGTACTGGCTACTTTTGGGATGGAAAAATAAAAGAAATGAGAATCTTCAATAAGGAACTAAGTCAATCAACAATTAGTGATTGGATGAATATTAGACTTAATAACAATCACCCTAATTATAGTGATCTTGTTGCATATTACCCATTTAATGAAGGCGCTGGTAGTATAGCCAATGATAATTCCATCAATAATTCAATAGCAACTTTTAATGGAAATGTTATCTGGGAAAATTCACGCGGAGAAAACATCTCTCAATTCTTTAACGCAACAAATTTCAGGCCAAATATTAGTTTATTTCAGGGCAGCTACTCAATTACATCAACTACTTCAGTTGTGCTAGATTCTTTATTAGCTCCTCCAAATACTGTAGAAGAAAGATCAATATATTCAAACTATAATTCTTTAAATCATGACAGTATAGCTATAGTCTCATCTAATACTTTTTGGCATGCTGTGAGCTACACTTATGATACTAGCGGGGCAATAATTTCTAGTGATACACTAGCAATAGATAGCACAATAAATATTGGAGAATTAATCTATTACAACAGATACCCTATGGCATTTCAAATTATGTCATTTGTAACCCCTTATGGAGCATATCTTGATTTGGGAACTTATGGAAAAACATGGTATTTTGATGTCACAGATTTTGCTCCGATACTAAAAGGACTAAAAAGAATGAATATGACAAGTGGAGGTCAATGGCAAGAAGATATGGACATCAAATTTCATTTTATTGTTGGAACCCCATCTAGAGATGTGGTTAATATTCAACAAGTCTGGAGACCACAATCAAGGGGATATAATTCTATTTTAAATGAAAATTCATTTGAACCAAGAGATGTTTATTTAAATCCTAATGCTGTATCATACAAATTAAGAACAGTAATAACTGGCCATGGTCAAGAAGGGGAATTTATCCCAAGAGATCATTATTTAAATGTTAATGGCGGAAATATTGAATATACTTGGCCTGTTTGGACTGAATGTGCAGCAAATCCAATATACCCACAAGGGGGAACTTGGATATATGATAGAGCAGGCTGGTGTCCCGGACAAGCATCAGACATAAGAGAGGATGACATAACTGCACTAGTAACACCAGGGCAAATTCATAATATTGATTATGGGGTAACTAATGCTTCAGGGACTTCAAATTATTGGGTTAGCTCTCAACTTGTAAGTTATAAAGCTCCAAATCATAATCTTGACGCTTCTGTAATTGACATTATATCACCAACCAATAAGGTAAAATTTTCAAGAATAAATCCAACTTGTGGAAGGCCAAAAATTATCATAAAAAACACTGGAGCCACAACCTTAACAAGCTTAAAAATTGAATATTGGGTTAATAATTCTACAACTAAAGAAGTGCAAATTTGGAATGGCACTCTTGACTTTCAAAAACAAGATACTATAGAACTTAATGCACCATATAATATTTGGGACAATCTTTTAAGTTCGAATAATAAATTTTATGTTGAAATAAGTGAGCCTAATTTGTCTAATGATGAAAATATTTACAATAATTATATTCATTCAACATTTGACCCAGTTCCGTCATACGACAACACATTTGCACTTTGGCTTCAGACAAATAGTGGAAGCATTGGATTAAACCAATCAGAAACATCTTGGGATATATATGATAGAGATAATAATCTAGTTTATGAATCTGCTGGAGGTGGAGCATTGACCATAAATAGTCAATATAGAGATACATTAGTTTTTGACGATGGCTGTTATACTTTTTTAATGAATGACACCGACGATGATGGAATTGATTTTTGGGCAAATAATGACGGAGCCGGTATGGCTAGATTTAGAAAATTAGGTGCTAGTTGGATAAAAATTTTTGAGGGTGATTTTGGAAAATTCATACATCATGAATTTCAAGTTAATAACAACACAACATCTATAGATGAAAATGTTGACACATGGGCTTTTTATCCAAATCCCTCAAAAAATCAAGTCACTATAAAAGGAATTTCAAATGGAATAACTGATCTTATATTATTAGACAGCTTAGGTAAACAATTAAAGAAAATAACCTTTGAGATTAATGGCAAATTTCAAAAGAAAATTGACTTAAGTTATCTTGAAGATGGAATCTATATGATAAAGGTTATTACAAACACAGAAGAAATCCTCAAAAAAGTAGTTAAGATATAATGAAATACTGCAATAGTTTAACCTCTTATTCTCGATTTAAAACAAGGGAAGTAATGGTTGGTGGTATTGGTTTTGGGGGTAAAAATCCAATAAGAGTCCAGTCCATGACCACTGCTGACACTATGGATACTATGGCTACTGTCGAGGAATCAATAAGAATGATAGAGGCAGGATGCGAGCTTGTAAGAATAACTGCTCCAAGTAAAAAAGATGCTGAAAATCTAAAAAATATTAAAGAAGAGTTATTAAAAAGAGGTTATTCAATACCGATTGTAGCTGATATTCATTTCACACCGAATGCTGCTGAAATAGCTGCGGGAATAGTAGAAAAAGTCCGAATAAATCCAGGAAATTATGCAGATAAAAAGAAATTTGAAGAGATTGAGTATACAGACAAATCTTATCAGGATGAACTTAATAGAATTAGAGAAAAATTTACTCCCCTTGTAAAAATTTGCAAAGAAAATAAAACGGCAATGCGAATTGGAACAAATCATGGTTCACTTTCTGATAGAATTTTAAGTAGGTACGGTGATACACCAAAGGGCATGGTTGAGTCAGCCATGGAATTTTTAAGAATTTGTAGGGATGAAAATTTTCATGAAATAATTCTATCTATGAAAGCTTCTAACACAAGAGTTATGGTACAAGCATATAGATTATTGGTTGCTGAAATGATAAAGGAAAATATGAATTATCCACTACATCTTGGAGTCACTGAAGCCGGAGAAGCAGAGGATGGGAGAATAAAATCAGCCGTAGGAATAGGGGCACTTTTAGAAGATGGAATTGGAGATACCATAAGAGTTTCTCTTACTGAGGCACCTGAGGATGAGATGCCAGTTGCATTTAATTTGTTGAAAAATTTTAATGAACGTAAAAATGAAATTAAAATTAAAAATATTTTAAAATATCCACTTAATCCATTTGAATACATAAAGAGGAAAAGTAAGTCTGTAAAAAATATAGGGGGCAAAAATGTTCCCGTTGTTCTAACATTACTTGATAAAAAAAACAATATAAAACCCTCATCTTTTTATCCTTATGGATATAACTATTCTATACCTTTAGATAAATGGAACATTAATGATCAAGCAACTGATTATATTTTTTTAGGAGATAATGATATTGATTTTGAAATTCCAGGAACACTACGCCTAATATATAATTTTAAAAAGTGGAAAATTAGCAAAAAAGGATATCCATTATTTAAGGCTAAAGAATATATAACTTCTACTGATTTATCTAATGAAATAAACTTTGTCGAATTATCAATAAATGATTTTTCAAACGAACTAATTGAAAAAGTCAAAAAAGATAAAAATGCCGTTATAATTTTAAACACAAATAACAGTAATGGTGTTGCGGAACAAAGAAGAGTTTTTATTGATTTGATTAATCAAAATGTTGATACTCCTGTAATTATAAAAAGAGAATACAACAAAATCTCATCCGAGCTTTTACAACTACATGCTGCATCAGACATAGGAGCTTTGCTTATTGATGGACTTGGAGATGGAATAGTGATTAATAACCATCAAGATGGGGATGGCCTTCATATAAACTCAACATCTTTTGGCATACTTCAAGCAAGTAGAACAAGAATATCAAAAACTGAATATATCTCTTGCCCTTCTTGTGGCAGAACACTTTTTGATCTGCAAGAAACTACTGCAAAAATCAGAAAAGTAACTGACCATTTAAAAGGGGTTAAAATTGGTATTATGGGTTGTATAGTAAATGGTCCTGGGGAAATGGCTGATGCAGACTATGGATATGTTGGCACACGACCTGGTAAAATCACACTTTACAAAGAAAAAAATATAGTTAGAAAGAATATTGATGAAGTAGATGCTGTAGATGCTCTTATAGATTTAATTAAAGAAAATGGAGATTGGGTAGATAAGTAACAAACCTTCCAGAGTAGAAAAATAGCAATTTAATATATACGTTTACAATACAATGATTGAAATCAATGAGCTTAATAAATCTTATCCAATTGGACAAGGTTCACTTCATGTATTAAAGGGAATCAACCTTAAAATTAATGAAGGAGAGCTAGTTGCGATTATGGGGTCTTCTGGCTCCGGAAAATCTACATTATTAAATATTATTGGAATGCTAGATAATTATGATTCTGGATCATACAAACTTGACAATGTACCCATAAAAGATTTAGATGAAACAAAGGCAGCAAAATATAGAAATAAATTTCTTGGTTTTGTATTCCAATCATTTAATCTAATTAATTACAAAACAGCTCTTGAAAATATTGCTTTACCTTTATACTATCAAGGAATTTCCAGAGCAGAAAGACAAAAAACTGCAATTGAATATTTGGAAAAAGTTGGTCTTGCTGATTGGGCAGAGCATCTACCAAGTGAATTGTCTGGGGGACAAAAACAAAGAATTGCAATTGCAAGAGCATTAGCTTCGCAACCAAAAGTTTTGCTGGCTGACGAACCGACCGGAGCTCTTGACTCAACAACTTCAGAAGAAGTAATGGATTTAATTAAACAAATAAATAGAGAAGGAAAAACAATTCTTGTTGTAACTCATGAACAAGATATTGCAAACATGTGCAAAAGAATCATCACCTTAAAAGATGGGATTATTATGACAGACGTGAAAACAAAATAAATGATCTTCAATAAAGATAGCTGGAAGGAAATATTTGATACAATAAAGAAAAATAAACTTAGAACTTTTTTGTCTGGCTTTACTGTTGCTTTAGGTATTTTAATTTTTATAATTCTCTTTGGATTGGGTAATGGACTCCAAAGTAGCTTTTCAATGTTTTTTACAGATGATCAGGTAAATACAATAAGGATATATCCAAGTACAACAACTGTCCCATATAGGGGATATGAATCTAATCGGCGAATAAAGTTCACCAATGATGATGTAAAAAAAATTAAAGAAAATTTTAAGGAAAAAATTGAAGACATTGTAATTAGAAATTCATATTACACGCAGTTCTCTTACAAGCAAAGAGCAAATAGCTATCGAGTAAGAGCGGTATCTCCTGGACACAAAGAAGCGGAAAAAACAATTATTATGAAAGGAAGATATCTTCATGAAGGAGATATTTTAAATAAAAAAAAGCATGTGGTAATTGGGAGATTAGTTGAAGAAGATCTTTTCCAAAAAGAAAATGGATTAGGTAAATATATTCATGAGAATGGAAATAGCTGGAGAGTAGTAGGAGTTTTTCAAGATGAAGGCGGGGATAGAGAAGAAAGAAATTTATATGTTCCTTATACAACAGAACAAAGAATAAGAAATAATGATGAAGTTGATCAAATGATTGTTATTTATGATAAGAAAATGAGCTATAAGCAATCATTGATCTTGGAGAATGAGTTAGATGCTTATGTAAAAAATATGAAAATTATTTCCCCTAAAGATAATCGAGGAATTTATCTTAGTAACACAGGAGAAGAACAAGAAAACTCACGACAATTTGCATCTGTATTACAAATAATTATTTCATTTATTGGTATAGGAACATTAGTTGCTGGTGTGATTGGCATAAGCAATATAATGGTGTTTGTGGTAAAAGAACGAACCAAAGAAATAGGAATTCGCAAGGCAATAGGAGCTTCTCCAAGAAGTATTATTTCAATGATTCTTCAAGAATCTATTTTCATCACAATGATATCAGGATATGCTGGTTTAGTTATAGCAATCCTTATACTTAATAGTATTGGAGATAGTTTAATGGAAAAGTATTTTATATCAAGTCCGTATATAGAAACATCTAATGCTATTTGGGCAACTATTATTCTAATCTTTTTTGGAGCATTAGCAGG
>CAZJXE010000043.1:0-8051 GCA_964549835.1 uncultured Weeksellaceae bacterium | reverse complement strand
CGTTCATACCTGCCTTATATACTGTCTTACTGTGCTTTGGTGTAGCAGTAAAGAAGTAGCAACGATGAGCATTGTTTGAGAAGTATTCAGTAGCAGGGAAAAAGTTTTTCTGAACTGAATTGTGTGCTTCATCAAAGTAGATAGTATCAACATCAATACCACTCTCTTCAATCCTGTGTAGTGAATGATATGTTGTAAATAATATCTTATGACCACAGCAACTTTCGACAAACTCTTGTATCTCAAAAGGTTTTGTAGTATTGAACATACCCTTGACTTTACCACTATGAACGTGCATATAAGAGATAGATGTACTAAAATTCACATCAAGTATTTCTATAAACTCTTTACAAAGTTGCTCTGCAAGTAATATGCGTGGTGCAACTACAACAATAGTCCTGTCAAAATCATGTGAAATCTCACGAATCACATCGTGTATCATACACATTGTCTTACCACCACCAGTCGGAACAATAACCTGTCCTAAGTCATTGTCTGCCATTGCCTGTAGTGCCTGTGTTTGATGGGGTCTGAGTTGCATTAATATCCTTTCAATACTTATATTATAGCAGCGACACCCTCCTCTGTGGGGTTGCTTGTGACAGTTGAATAATTGGTAATGTATAGATGTTTAACATCTGAACCTGAGTGGTCTTTATCCTTACCGAAGTTCTGCATATACTTAAAGTTTTTTGTAATAATATTATAGTCTTTCAACATTTCACGATAGAACTCACAATCTGAGTGAATAAGTAACCATTTTGCCTTTGTATTCTTCATTGCGTGTACAAGTTTTAAATGAAGTTTATTACCTCCATCCCCTGTGGTATATCCAAGTCTATCAATATATGGTGGGTCTAAGAATATCCAATCATCTTCAGTACACTCATCAATAATATCAATCGCATCCCTATTGTATATCGTTGCTTTCTTACTAAAAAAGTTATGATGGTCAGGAGATAGATTGCAACTCATCTTCTTGTAGTGTCCAAAAGGCACATTGAATTTACCCTCTGAGTTATATCTTTCCATACCTGAGAAACACAACTGTCTCATTACAATATATGCAATCGCTCGGTCAATATTACTATGACTATCTGGGTCATTAATTATATCTCTTGAAGAATAATATACCTCTGACAGTTCATCGTGTCCATAGGTTTTGATTTCATCTATTCTTCTTTGTATAGTTGGATAATTATCTCCACCAATCTCTCGATATAAGTTTATAACTGCTCCGTTAATATCATTCAGTACACAATTATCTCCGTAGTGTAGAGATACAGCAGACCCACCACAAAAGGGTTCTACCACCCTATGAATTGTCTTTGGTGCAATCTCTTTTATCCTAGAAAGTTCTTTTGACTTCCCACCCTGATACTTGATAACTGGTTTCATACCAGTATTATAGCACAAAAAAACCCCCTTCGCAAGTCGGGGTCTTAAGAAAACATAAAGCTTCCAGAACAAACCATACAGAGTATGTAGAATATTTCAGATTTCTACTTCAGTATCATTATTAATCAAATTTAAATTGAAAGAAACTGAGATTCTATCCTCATCTGATTTATTTTCTAATACTTTATGTTCTAAATGTGCTGGAAATAACATTAAACCTCCCTCAGTAGCTGTGTAAGCATAATCAAAATGATAGGCATGATTGTCTCTAAATTCTTTTGAATAACACATCATTTCATTATAACACATATAATTATATGGAGATACAAATAATAATTTACCAGAATTTTCTGGTATTTTTATCCATAAAACTCCTGCAATATCACAATTAGGATGACAATGTTTTACATTTAATGAATTTGGTGGATTAATATTAACCCAAGTATGACATTTAACATCAACACCATTTTTAAATGATGGTATATTTGATATAACATCAATAAGGAGATCTTGTAGAACATCCCCACCTTTAACTTTAAATGTAAGAGATTGAAAACCTCCACGATTAGACGCTGTTCTACCTCTTTCTGAATTATCTCTTAAATTATATGCGTAATCGATAAGAGATTGTTTTTTTGTATGAAAATCATTAATTTTTAGACAATGAATTGGTGTAGGAAATAAATTATGTACATTGTAATCAACATTTATAATTTCACTCATAATTCAACCTCAGTATCTTTATGAACATCAACAAATAAAAACTCGATTGGTTCTGACGTATTATTATATGCTTCATGAGTGTAATTACACACATCACATACTTGCGAAACTCCCTCCTCCCACTTTATTTTTTCTTCTTTAAATTCTGTCCATTGCATATAACAATCGCCCTTTGGAACATATAAGGGTATCTGTATTCTCTTGTAAGGATGTCTTAATATATTCGGGTCTTTATGTGGACTTAATTTAGTACCTTCATAGAATATAACGTAGTTAGAGAAAAGTATCTCATCATTCTCATATATTTTCTTTACTGTATCATTCATAAATTTACTTCTAATTATTGTTGTCTTCTTTACTGATTTGACCCAATAATAATCTATATCAATATTAGAATATCCATCTATCGTAGGTGCTTTTTTAAGTGGAAACTTAGTTTGTTTACCCCACTCATATAAATCTCGTAAATCTTTTTTAGTTATCATAATAATTGATAAAGGGATTGATAGGATAGGTATTATAAAATTTGATAATCATTCCTTCGACACCATACTTTATTTTAACATGAAAATGAAATTTATCAACAGAGTAGTCATTGAATAAACTATCACATTCAAAATTATCTATACCATAATTTTCATTCAGTATTTTTCTAATGATCAAGTAATTATCTTTTGATTGTATTGGCATAATCTCGATGTTAATTGATTCATCTATAAAATTACCATCACCATCAAAATCACCAGCTAAAAATATATCATTATACAACCCCTTGAATAATTTTATCGTACTTAGTGTTTGTTGGAAATAATATGATTTTAATTTCTTAAATGTATTCAGATAAAAACCACACTTGAACTCAGATGTAAAAGGAACTTTGCGTGTAAAATATACAACGGGAAAGTCAACGGGTATATTAAAATATTCAAGAACACTTCTTCTAACAAACTTATCAATACCCTTCTTCAAGCAAGATACATGAATATAATCGTGGGGTGATGTTTTATTTTTTGGGGTGATATTACATTCATAATCATACAAATCTATATCATATTCATCAAACTTATCAACACAAGTATGGTGTTGATAAGATCCACCATCAGTTAGTTCTCTTTCATACATCTTATATCTAATCATTTTGCAAATTTATCTTGATGACTTTGACCTTTACCAACTCTCTTATCCGAACCATAGTAAAACCAAAATGTCCCTGAGTATCGAACACCAGAAGTAATTTCTTTTACTTTGTGATAAAACATCCAGTTTGACGGGAACAATAATATATCTCCCGTTGATGGTCTAAAAGTATTATTAGTTGACGCAAAATGTAAATCACCACCTTGATAATCTCGTTCATCATTGAAGTAAACATTACAGGTGAGAACATTTTTTCTTCTCATAAACCAATGTGGGAATATCTCACCAATTATGTCATCATAATGATACTTGAACTCAGATTTTTGGTGATACTTTCTCACCACCATTTCTGATACATGAAATTTATCTTCACCATGATAAGACCAATTAAATGCTCTCACCTTATCTGCATATAGTTTTAATCCTTCGGTGAAAACTTTTTGTTTCACCCTCTCGACAGCATCTATATCTGGGTCAAAGAAACTATCTGCTTCATCGTTTAGTAATCCCTTTGTATATGGAGCAGATTTATCTAAGTCCTTGTTGTTTAAACAAGATATAATCTCTCTACAATCATCAGGATTTATAAAGGACTTCACATAGATGATATGGTCTGACAAATCTAAAACAAATTTATCATCACCGATCTCTTTCTCGATAGGGTCTATATTTCTAGAAATTTTTAGAGACATCACACTCCATTTAAAATCATTTTTCTATCTAGATCAACTATCAATATTATTCTATCATATTCAGTATTATTCCACCCACCATGTTCGTAAAAGTCATTAAAGGCAAATGCTTTTCCGTTCTCCCATTTTTTTTCTTCATCTTTCACCTTAAAAGATATGTCACCATCTGGAACACTTATACCATAGTGTATTCTAATTAATTGTTTATTACCTTTATGTGGGGGAATTATTCTATTTGATGGGAATCTTGCTAATGAAACTGTAATAACTTCCTTAAAATTATTGAATAATGATAGTGTATTGGAAAAATATTTACGACCTATGTAAGTGGTATTAAACCTCTTAAATAAGTTTGCCTTCGTTGCCAATACTATTCCATCCCATATAATTTTATCATTCACCTCTAACTCATAGTGTCCAAAGTTTTTCTTTCTAGACCTGACTGTTGAATCTAAAAATACATTATTCTTATCTGCTTGTAATGAAAACTCATATAATCCCCTCCATTTCTTAAACAAGGTATCAATCTTAAATTTACCTAACTTATCCGTATAATTAAAATTGAAATTATTATAATCGTTAACTATAATATTAAAGTTGGATTCTAGTTTAGATACAATATTTAATTTAGATTTATTAAAATACATAGTCTAATTTAGTAAACACTCCAACTAATCCGTCTTTTATTTCTACATCATAGTGTTTATTTTCTAGTTTTGCATAATCCATTCTACCAAGTTCCACACCATTTATCACTGGTCTTCCATCAAAACATACCAACCAACTTTTATCATTTCCGTCAAAAGATTTATTAATAATTTTGCCATCCCAATCTTGATTTTTATTTAATGTATTAAAACCATATATGTGGAAGGGTTCATATGATTCAAATATAGTAGTCTGTCCCAAGTAGTGTTTCATAGATGAGAAGTTAATTCCATTTGCATCCCCCACTTCAAATTCAGAATTAAATATACTTGATAATCTACCAGAACCCTTCACTGCTATCTGATACATTGTCATTCTATCTACTGCTGGCTCAACAAAAACTAAACCTGCACTATCTCCAATTTGAGAACAAATCGAAAACTCCTCACACTTTTTTATGTAACTCTTTACACTCATAATTCAACTCTTCTCATCTTTAATCTCTCTTTTCGGTCATTATCTATTTTACATTCAATTGTCTTTCCCACCAAGTCCTTTAAATTTAATTTTCCAGATATAGTTTCTGCTACATTATTAATTGGTTCTTTCTCTTCTTGTAACTTAACCATATGATTACCACATCTTCTCATTAGACTTTTTACAAAAGATTCTGAGTCATAGCAATCTAGTTCAGAATAATTTATGGCTACCTTATTATATTTCTCGATTGATTGAGGTGCATGAAGTCTAGCAAATCTTACTACAATCTGCGTTGTCTCAGGCAAATACTCAATTATCTTAAAGATTGCTTTCATAAAACAATATCAATAATCTATTATAACCTATCTATCTCGTTTATGCAACTCCTTGTTGTGCATTTGCAGCATTTGTAAATGATGAAGGTTGAATTGTGCCACCTGTAGTGTTAAATGTAAAACTTACACCAGATGATTCTCTAATGGCAGCACCATTAGTACCTGCATCTCCACCTTGACTATCATCATCAGGACCATTTCCAGGTGTTTGTTCGTTATCACCACCTACACCACCAGTTTGTCCACCTGCTTGGTCGTCATTATCTCCACCACCACCACCATTTCCACCAGTGGTTTCGGTTCCATTACCACCAGGACTTCCTATATCCTCATTCGCTTGTCTTGTACCTGCTTGAGGAACACCACCTTGTCCACCAGTTCCAAACGGGAAGCCAGCACCACCGCCACCGCCTCCACCGCCAGCTCTTCTGTCGTTTTTAGAAGTCTCTCGACCTCCTCCACCGCCACCGCCACCAGCGAAACCAGCACGAATAACTGAACCAGATCTATAATTTACAATAGTTCCTTGATGTTCAATTCCCAATCCACTTGAACCATCACCACCATCTACGCCAGGATTAGTGATGCCATCTGCACCTCTACCCCCATCACCACCAGAACCTAGTATTTTTGCACTACTACCCAAATCGACTATTACCGATGCTGGATTATTCCAAGTTCCTGTTTTTAATGCACAATTATTAACGCTACTTTTGTCCGACCCAAACTTTTTATTCACACGTATTGTTATTTTTGTACCAGTTTCTTTTTTAGAGACTGTACTTGGATTAATAATTACAATCTGATTATTATTCCATTTATTATTCTTTGCACTGATACGAAACTCATCACTACCCGAATAACAATCAACAACTATATTCAAACTTTTAGAATAAAAATCACTAAATTTTATTTCTCCTGAAGTTGGTACACCTGCGTCAATACCATTAAAGGTAAGACCATTCACAGTCTGAGAATGACGATATGAACCTAATGATCTTGGACTTTGAGCACCAAATTCTGTCTCTATTTCACCAAATCCTAATTGAGTGCCAGATGATTTAATAGTCATTATGCACTAGTTACTGTTTCCCAAGCACTACCATTATAGACTTGGAGTTTGTTAATTGATGTATTATAAATCATCGCACCTGATACAAGATTTTGTAAACCACTTCTACCTGAATTATCTACTTTTGGTGGTATCATATATCTCGATGTCGCTGCACCCGCATCCCGTAAATCAACAGCAGCAGAGGTAAATTGTGTTATACCGACACCTATTGCATTAAATACAGCGTTAGTTGATGATCCATTAACACCTACACCTGTTAATGCAATAGTGGTTTTAATACCAACTTGTCCTACATCATTTACAAATACTTTATCCGTATTAGATATAAAAATACTCACTAAATCAAGATTTGGATTTTCTCCAATAGCAAATTTATTTGCTCTCAATCTCGCTGCAGTTGCAATACCAGAAATACTTAAATTATTCAGAGTTGATATACCAACAGTAGTGTTCGTATTACCTGCTAGAGTTCCAGCAACGTTCCCTGTCAATTGACCTTGAACATTACCAATCACTGTTCCAGTAACGGTAAGATTGTTACCTACAGCGATATTACCTGATACTGTTGCACCACCAATTACATGAAGTTCATCTGTTGGTGCTGTGATTCCAATACCCAAGCGGCCTGTATTAGTCAAGGTCATCAATCTGACATTATTAAGTCCCTTATGCCAGAAATAATTACCTGTAACTCCGCCAGGATTATTAGCACTTAGATAATAATTAAAATTATCTGTGCCATAGTTTATTATATCTAATGATTGTGGTGTATTGTAATCTGATCCAGCAGAAAAACCATATCTAAACTCTGCATTATTCGTATTACCTGTACCAGACTCACGACCAACTGTTATACCAGCAGAACCTGTGTCACTGGTAACTTGAATTTCTGTATTACCAGACTTTCTAACCTGAATATCGTTTGCAGGAGTATCAGTTCCAACACCAATCAAAGGTGAATTAAGTTCTGTTGTTGCTGTAATAATTCCAGATGAATTTATACTTGCAACATTATATACTTCTGTTCCTGTTCCAACTCTTCCATCAGACTCCTTATTGACCAACTCCCACCACGCACCTGCGTGTGCAAAATATAATGCTCCTGTTGCATGAACGTGTGCAACTGCACCATGATATGAACTGGCAGAGGGTAAGTCTCCTTGATTACCATATAAGAATGGAATAACATTATTAGTTGCAGCACCTTCAATACGACCAGAAAATGTTGATACCCCTGCAATTTTTAAATTAGTTGTGTCTAATTGAGATGTTATAGTAACACCAACACCAGATGTGGAAAATTTCTTTGAATTATTATGGAACAGTTGTACTTGTCCAACTCCTCCATCAAATTTAGCAATATCTACAGTATCTCCAGCATTTTTTATATTAACTCCACTAGACAAAATATCAAGTGTGCCAGTTCCAGTATCTTTTATCTTGCTATTATTTGTATCATGAAATATCTCTAGATCTCCACTATCACCAAATTTTGCCTTTACATTATCACCAAGATTAACAGCACCAGTGTGAATACCTTGAGTATTACCAGTGAGATCACCA
>CAZJXE010000042.1:0-8067 GCA_964549835.1 uncultured Weeksellaceae bacterium | reverse complement strand
TGATGAATAAGATGTAGTTGATCCATCAGTACAATCAACACCACCAAAAATCCAAAGTCCACTTAAGCAAGTACTATCACCAGAAGAATCTTTATAAGCCCAAGAATCTGTATATTCCCAGCACTCACCAGTGCCGTCAACGTTTACATCTCCAAAAGTTTCAACTACATTCCCATTAAAAAATAATTCTATTGCATCATCACCATTTTGAGAAATTGAATTACTAGCCTGCAATACATGGTCAAATTCAATAAAGCAGGTATCAAAATAAGAAGTCATTGAGGGAATTGATCTAGCCACTAAAATATGCTCACCAGGTAAAACTGAAATAGGATCAAAGGTATATTCTTGACCATCAGTACCACCCCCATTATTAGCTACTCCTATCCCATATATACTGAGGTCTGCAATAGTATCTAATGCTGTTACATGTATCGCTTTACCATTACTACCACCTGATGGCACAGTGAAATCCATAATACCAGTCAACTGAAGATTTGAAGTTTGAGATATAAGTAAAAATGGAGAAATTAATAAAATTAGTATCGAATAAAAGGATAATTTTTTTATCATGAAAATGTGTTTTAAATTTCTTATAAATTTATAATAAAATTTTTAAAATTTTTTCAGTAGATATACCTATTTATTAATAATTATTTACTCTAGTATATTGCATCTTAGTGTAAAAAATACATTTATAATATTTTTATAAACAAAAAAAAACATGAATTTTTAGTCATCTTTGCATTTATATTTTATTTTTTAATTTATATAAATTAGCCAAAATTTTATTTTATCAAATTGAATCATTTTATAAAACTTTTTCTTTTAATTTTTCTTTTGACAAATTGTGATCAAAATGAAGAACTAACACCTCAAACAATTACCCAACTTCAGGCTGGAGCTGGATCATTTGTATATGATAAATATTTGCCCTTTGAAAATAAACCTATTGAGGTTCATTACTATATTCCTGAAAATGCAGATCAGACATTGCCAATTTTAATTTATCTTCATGGCATGGGGAGAAATGGATCGGGAAATCGCGATGCATTTATTAATTTAGCAAACCAAGATAAATTTATTGTTATTGTTCCTGAATTTAGTAATGATTATTTCCCTGGTGGAGATTCTTACAATTTGGCTAATATTTTTATTGATGGTGACAACCCATCGTCTGAAACTTTAAACCCAAGTGAACAATGGACATTTGCCGTTCTTGACCCCTTGTTTATATATTTTAAATCTCTAATTTCTAATTATTCAGACAAATATAATTTGATAGGGTTTTCTGCAGGTGGCCAAGTTGCCCATAGGACGTTCATTTACAGCAATTCTAATTATTGCCATCAAACAATTTCAATGGGCTCTGGATGGTATACAACTATAAATGAAAATTTAGATTTTCCATATGGCCTAAAAGAAAGCCCTTACAATTCATCGCTTGCATCAATTTTTGTAAAAGATCTTACAATTTTAGTTGGAGAAAATGATAATGACCCAAATGCTCCTAATTTAAGAAGAAATTCAATTGTTGATCAGCAAGGGGATAATAGATTTGATAGAGCAGAGTACTTTTTCTCAACCGCTCAGAACATTGCACTTCAAGAAAATTATATTTTTAATTGGCAAAAATATGTTGTTCCCAATGCTGCACATGATGCTGGCTTGGTATCCACTTATGCTATCAACTTACTTTATCCATGATCAATAAAAAAAATATAGGACTTTTTTTAGGGCCACTGGCATTTTTTCTGGTCAAGTTTTTTTATAATCCTGAGGGGCTATCAAATGAAGGCTTATCAATTTTGGCATCAACTCTTTGGGTTGCAATATGGTGGATTACAGAAGCTGTGCCAATTTATGTAACTGCATTAATTCCAATTATCTTGTTTCCACTTTCTGGAGGTCTTGAACTAAAACAAACAACAGCTGCATACGGTCATAAATTTGTTTTTTTATTTGTGGGGGGATTTATTTTAGCAATAGCAATTGAAAAATGGAAACTTCATAAAAGAATAGCATTAAATATAATAGGTCTTGTAGGTACAAAAAAATCAAATATCATACTTGGATTTATGATTGCTACCGCATTTCTTTCAATGTGGATTTCAAACACAGCAACAGCAGTTATGATATTGCCTGTTGGACTTGCAATAATTTCCCAGCTTAAAGATAATCCTAAAACAATTGAAAATGAAAATTTAGTATTTGGTAAGACCTTAATGTTGGCAATTGCTTATAGTGCGTCAATTGGAGGTATGGCAACACTAATAGGGACACCGCCTAATCTAGTTTTAGCAGGAGTTATAAAAACAAGTTACAACATAGAAATTAACTTTTTGCAATGGATGTCTTTTGGATTACCAATTAGTATATTTCTCTTATTTATATGCTGGAAATATTTAACATCAGTAGCATATAAATTTGATAATCAAAATTTTGACAGTGGCATGAATGAAATAAATGATCAGCTAAAAAGTCTAGGAAAAATTTCTTACGAAGAAAAATCTGTAATGATTATTTTTATTGCAACTGCTTTAGCATGGATAACACAATCTTTCGTTATTAAAAAGTATATTCCTGAAATTGATGATACAATTATTGCCATAATTGCAGCAGTTACTCTATTTATACTACCAAATAAAAAAGGAGATAAAAAATTACTTGCTTGGGAAGATGCGGTTAAACTTCCATGGGGAATTTTATTATTATTTGGTGGTGGAATGGCATTAGCCAAAGGATTTGACTCAAGTGGTTTAGCTATTTGGATTGGCAGTCAAATGAGTTTTTTTGATGCTATACCTTTACTTGCTTTATTATTATTTTTAGTTGCTATGGTAAACTTTCTAACTGAAATCACATCTAATCTGGCAACAACTGCAATGCTACTTCCGGTTCTTGTTGCTTTGGCTGAAACAATTGGTGTTAACCCGTATTATCTACTAGTTGGAGCAACAGTAGCTGCATCATGTGCATTTATGCTGCCTGTTGCAACGCCTCCTAATGCTGTTGTCTTTGGTTCTAAAATTTTAAAAATTGATGACATGATTAAGAAGGGGTTCTGGATGAATTTAATTTCAATTTTTATTCTAACTGCTGCTGTATATTGGATATTACCAATAATATGGGGCTTTTAGCATAACTTTTATTATTAAAAAGCTATGCAAATAAAAAAATCAATCTTCCTAAATAGCAAAAAAAATATAGCTTTTTATAAAAAATTTAATATAAAATATTAGCTTTGCTTGAGTAAAAAATTATGAAAAAAGTTTCAATAATTGGTGGTGGTTTTGCAGGCCTAAGTTCGGCAGCATTTTTAGCAAAGAAAGGTCTTGATGTAACATTAATAGAAAAAAACCAAGATATTGGTGGTAGAGCAAGATTGTTCAAAAAAGAAGGATTTTCTTTTGATATGGGGCCAAGCTGGTATTGGATGCCTGAAATATTTGAAAATTTTTTTAATGAATTTGATTATGAAATACAGGACTTATATGATCTAAAAAAACTTGATCCAGGTTTTAAAATTATTTTCAAAGACCAAGAAATAGATTTGCCTGAAAATTGGGAAGAAACTTGCAAGCTATTTGATAAATATGAAGAAAATGGTGCTAATAAGCTTAATAACTTCATGAAAGATGCTGAACAGAAATATAAAATTGGCTTAGAGTTTTTATATAATTCGCCAGGAATCTCATATACTGAATTATTAAATCCAAAAATTTTAAAAAATTTAAATAAACTCCAACTTTTAACATCATATAGAAATCATATAAAAAAATACTTTACAAATCCATACTTAATTAATATTTTAGAATTCCCTGTTCTTTTTTTGGGAACATCAGCAAAACATACTCCAGCGCTGTACAGTTTAATGGCATTTTCTGGATTAAAGCAAGGAACTTTTTATCCAATTGGTGGATTTAATGCTGTCATCAAAGCCATGGAAAAAATTTGCCTGGATCTTGGTGTAAAAGTTATAACAAATCAAGAAGTTAAAAAAATAAATATCAAAAATTCTAAAGTATATTCAATTTCAACTTCTAAAAAAGAAATTGAATCAGATTATTTAATTGCGAGTGCAGATTATGCTCATGTTGAGGCGAAATTATTAGAAAAAAAATATAGAAATTATCCCTTAAAATATTGGGAGAAAAAAAGTTTCTCCCCTTCATCTTTACTTTTTTATTTAGGTGTCTCTAAAAAATTAAAAAAACTAGAACATCACACTCTATTTTTTGATGAAGATATAGAAAAGCATAGTGATGATATTTATGAGCAGCCTATTTGGCCTGAAAAACCTCTTTTTTATACTTGCTGTCCAGCCAAAACAGAATCTAAAGTTGCTCCAAAAGACAAAGAAAATTTGTTTATTTTAATACCAATTGCTGCAGGATTAAAAGACTCTGAAAAAACAAGAGAAAGATATTTTAATATTGTAATGAATAGACTAGAAAAATTTTGCAATTTAGATATTAGGCAAAATATTGAATACAAAAAAAGTTATTGTATAAATGATTTTGTTAAAGATTACAATGCCTACAAAGGGAATGCGTACGGGCTTGCTAATACATTAATGCAAACTGCTAACCTTAAACCAAAAATTAAGAATAAAAAAGTTGAGAATTTATTTTACACTGGACAGTTAACTGTTCCAGGACCTGGAGTTCCACCATCAATAATTTCTGGACAACTTGTTGCTGAACAAATCATAAAGAGCATCTAAATGAAAAAGATTTTTGACGAGATTTCAATAAAGTGTAGTGAAATAACGACTAAACGTTATAGCACGAGCTTTTCTCTCGGGATTAAATTGCTAGACAAAAAAATTCACAATCCAATTTATTCAATTTATGGATTTGTTCGTTTAGCTGATGAAATAGTTGACAGCTTTCATGATTTTAAAAAGCAAGAACTTTTAGAACAATTTAGATTAGAAACTGAAAAGGCAATAAAAAATAAAATAAGTTTAAATCCAATACTTAATAGCTTCCAAAATGTTGTAAACTTATATAATATTGAATGGGAACATATTAATGATTTTCTAAGAAGTATGGAATATGATCTTGAAAAAAAAGAATATGATGAAGACGGCTATAGAGAATACATAAAAGGGTCTGCAGAGGCTGTTGGATTAATGTGTTTACGTGTTTTTTGCAATAATAATTTTAAGCAATACGACGAACTAAAAAAATACGCTATAAGTTTAGGCTCTGTATTTCAAAAAGTAAATTTTATTAGAGATATAAGTGCAGATTATCACCAATTAAAGAGAGTATATTTCCCAAAGTTAGATATTAATAACTTTAATAAAGAGGAAAAAAATAAAATAGAAAATGATATTGAAAAAGAATTTCAAGCTGCTTTAGTCGGAATTAAAAAGCTACCTTTATCTGCAAAAAAAGGAGTTTACTTAGCATATTCATATTATTATTCATTATTCAAAAAAATTAAAAAAACTCCTGCAAATAAAATTATGTCAAAAAGAATTAGAATTCCAAATTTTTTGAAATTTATGATTTTAATAAAAGTTGAAATAAAATATATTCTAGGCTTAATATGAAAAAATTAATAATTTTATTTTTTATGATTTATAGTAATAATATTGTCTCACAAAATATCAGTGAAATAAGAGCTTTATATTTTAATACAACTGACAACATTTCAAAATGCAATTCTCTAAAAAAACTTTTAAATTCATTTGAAAATAAAAACAACATTATAAATGCTTACATAGGAGCTAACACATTGTTGTATTGTAAGTATTTTAATAATTCTTTTAAAAAATATAGCTATTTTAAAGAAGGTAAAAAAATGATAGAAGAAGCAATAAAATTAGATCCGGATAATTTAGAAATTAAATTTTTAAGATTCATAAATCAAACAAATGCTCCTTGGTTTTTAAATTATAAGAGCAATATCAAGGATGATTATAAATTCATAAGCTCAAATTTAAATCTAATTAGTGACGAAAGCTTTAAAAGAATAATTGTTGAAACACTAAAAGCTTACAAATAATGGTATTAAAAATTTTAATCGTCATAATAACTTTTTTATTTATGGAATTTGTTGCTTGGTTTGCTCATAAATATATTATGCACGGATTTCTGTGGTTTTTGCATAAAGACCATCATCAAGTTGATAAAGATAAAAAGTTTCAAAAAAATGATTACTTTTTTTTGATTTTCGCTATCCCCTCAATTATATGTTTTGTTTTAGGAGCCGAAAATTATAATTTTTTGTTCTTTATTGGGGTTGGGATTCTATTATATGGAATAGCATATTTTATAATACATGAAGTCATAATTCATAGAAGACTACCACCACCTAGCAAAACAAAAAGTAAATACATAATAGCAATTAGAAAAGCTCACAAGATACATCATAAGAACAGAAACAAAGAACACTGCATAAATTTTGGGATGTTAATTGTTCCACTAAAATATTTTAAATAATTTTAAACTTGATTTTTAGTGTGTTTGAATCTTTATCGATTCATATTTTATTGTGTCAGTTCTTAAATTTTCTTGTTTATTATAATTATTTATTTTCTTTTTATTATTGACACAAGAACATAGCAAAAGAAAACTAATTAGTAAAAGACTAAGATTTATGCTTAAGAACTTTTTCATATGCTTCTTGAATTGAAAGAAATTTCTCATTTGCCAACTTTACTATATCTTCACTTACGCCCTGCAACTTATCTGGATGATATTTCATAACTAATTTTCTATAAGATTTTTTAATATCAGAAAGAGTTGATGTTTTATCAACCTCAAGAATTTGGTAGTACTTTTCAATTAAATTATCAGATTTAGTAAACATCGCAGAAATGGATTTAAAATCTTGAGGACTTACATTTAAATAGGTCGCAATTTTATTTATTAGATTAATTTCTTGCTGATGAACTTCATTATCACTTAAGGCAACTCCAAAAAGAAAATGAATTATTTGCAATCTTGAAGCATGGTTTATTGATTGTGTGAGCTGAAGACAAATTACTCTAAGTTTGGACTCAAAAGACTGCTTGTTAAGTTTATTAAATATTTCAAAATACTTTTTGGATTTTACTTGACCAAATGTTCTTGTAAAGAATTCTTTTACATAATTCAACTCCTCTTTTCTTACCTTTCCGTCGGCTTTAATAACTAAAGAGGCTAGTATTAATAGAGAAATCTCATATGCTTTTTCATTATCATTTTTTCCATTAAAAAAATTCTTTCCTATATAATAGCCAATAATTGCTCCAATTGGACCACCAAAAAACCAACCAGCACCAATACCAACCCATTTTCCTAAAGACATAATATTATTTTATGTAACAAAATTAATGCTATTTTTTTAATCTAAATTTTTTCTTTCATAAGAAAGAATTAAAAGATAATAACTAAAAACCCCAATAGAATAAAGCCCGGCAGTTAAATAAAAAATGTAAGAATATGCGAAGCCTAAATCTATAAGATATCTAAAAATTTGTGAACTAAAATACCAGCTACCACTCCAAATTGCAGCCATAATTGCACTCAACATTTCTTGATTGTTTTTACCAACATAATTCATTGTTAGTTCCGATGTCATTGGAGCAGCAAGATTCATTAATGGAGCTCTTAACAAATAGCATGCTATGGCAATTGGTAAAGCAAACCAAAACTCTTTAAAAAATTCAGTAGTTGCTAAAATTATTAAAGCAATAACGGCAACCATTTGGCTAATTGTTATACCCTTTCTAAAACCAAATCTTCTTTTAACATTTGGCACAAATAAAGAACTAATTGCAACTAAAAGGCTAGTACATGATCCAATCAAAGCAAATTCGGATGCCTCAATTAGAAAATTATGAAAGAAAAATAAATTTATAAATGGAATTGTTAAGCCTGCACCAATAGCTATTATTAAAGTAGGTATAGTAGCTTTTGTTATTAAAATCCAATTTAATTTATTTTGTTTTAAAACTTTCTTTTTTGAATGAATCTGAATAGTATTATCAGCACCTAATGCATACAAAAATCTTAGCCCAAAGAAACCAATAATTGATATAATAATAAGTACTTGACCACTATCAATTGA
>CAZJXE010000041.1:0-8147 GCA_964549835.1 uncultured Weeksellaceae bacterium | reverse complement strand
AGCTGCCTAACAGTCTATGGTTGTACTGACACTCTTGCATGTAACTATGATCCAACAGCGACTTGTGATGATGGAAGCTGCTTAACGCTTTATGGTTGCACAGACACACTTGCTTGTAACTATGACCCTACAGCAAATTGTGATGACGGAAGCTGCTTAACACTTTATGGTTGTACCGACTCCTTGGCTACAAATTATGATCCTGTAGCAACCTGTGATGATGGTTCTTGTATTTATGGCTACTCAGTTACTTTTCAGCTTGATTTAAGAGGGGTTACGAGCATAACATATACAACACCTGAGGTTAACGGAATGTTTAACGGCTGGTGTGGAAACTGTAATCCGCTAGAAGACCTTGATGGCGATTCTATATGGGAAACAACTCTCGTTTTAGATACAGGAACTTATGAATACAAATACTCGGTAGACAATTTTACTGTTGAAGAAAATCTGTTTGACGGGGACAGCTGTACGGTGTCAAACTTTGGCTTTACAAATAGAATTCTTCATGTTGATAGAGATACTGTTCTGGCTCCTGTATGCTGGGAATTATGCGGAGATTGTGATTCTGGCCCTTCTTCATATAGTGTTACTTTCAGGCTTGACATGTCAGAATATGTGGGGCCTCCTTATACAACTCCAGAGGTAAACGGAACATTTAACAACTGGTGTGGCTCTTGTTGGGCGATGGAGGATCCAGATGGAGATAATATTTGGGAGATTACCGCATTACTTGGCGTGGGAGATACAGTGTTATACAAGTTCTCCGCAGACGGATGGAACATTCAAGAAGAGCTAGACTCATCACTGTCTTCAAGCTGCGTTTTAATTGGCTATGATCCTGGTGCTCCAAATGGATGGGGTTATGTAAATCGCTTTCATTATGTAACTTCTGAAACAATATTAGATGCCGTATGTTGGAATGACTGTGTTGAGTGTCAAGGTCAGTCTTTTATTGGTGAGGCCTCAACAAATAGCATTCAATTATTTCCAAATCCATCTACTGGTTTAGTAAACATTAAGTCAGAAGGCATTATAAAAAGGTGTGATGTTTATAATTTAATTGGGGAACTTGTATATACTGAAGAGGTTGGATCAGGCAAAAATGAGCACAGCTTAAGTGTTGCTAAAAACGGGCTTTATTATATTTCGGTTTACACAGAAAAAGGTGTTGTTTCTCAGAAATTAACAATTCAAAAATAAATAATGAAAAACCTTGTTTTAAGTCTTTCTGCACTATTATGCTCTACTGCATTATTTGGGCAGGCCTGGAATTTGGTTTGGGAAGAAAACTTTTCTGGCACAACCTTAGATCAGTCTGTTTGGACACATGAATTGGGAACGGGAAGCCAAAACGGCCTTTGGGGCTGGGGAAATGGCGAACTACAGTTTTATCAATCTGGCAATGCAGAAGTTAGTGGAGGAACACTTAAAATAATTGCTAAAGAAGAGCCAGCTGGCCTAACCGATAGCTGGGGTAATACAATGTACTACAGTTCTTCTAGAATTAAAACTGACAACAAATTTCTGATTAGATATGGAAAAATCGAGGCTAGAATTAAAACTGTTAATGGTCAAGGTTTTTGGCCTGCTTTTTGGATGCTTCCCTCTGGCGGGCAATGGCCTTGTGATGGGGAGATCGATATTATGGAACAGTGGGGTAATGACTGGCCAACAAATGAAACTACTGGAGCTGCCCATATTGGTTCGTGTCCTGGACAAAGCTTTTATCAATCATATCAATATCAAAGTCAAAATGGAAATTACGCGTCTGACTTTCACCTTTATGGAATAGAGTGGGATGAAAACTACATTGCTTGGTATGTTGATGGCATAAAGGTTTATCAAGTTTCTCCTGCAAACTACGGAACAATTCCCGGACAACATTCTTGGCCATTTAATACAAACGATTGGTATCTAATTCTAAATCTTGCTATTACTCAAAGCGGGCCTAATTCATTGACTGTTTTCCCTTCTCAAATTGAGGTAGATTATATAAAGGTTTATGAGAGCAATGGTGTTGCAGGCTGCAAAGATCCTCAGGCCACAAATTACAATTCTTCAGCCACAATTTCAAACGGAAGCTGTGAATATCAAGTGACCTTTAAGGTCGATATGAATAATGTTTCACAAGGTTTTTCGGTGCCTGAGGTAAATGGAACCTTTAACAATTGGTGTGGAAACTGCTGGCCAATGGAAGATCTTGATGGAGATGGCATTTGGGAGAGGCAAGTAACTATGCTTGAGGGTTATTATGAATTTAAATTTAGTGCTGATAACTGGTCTATCAGTGAAAGTCTAGATCCAAACTGGAGCTGTACTAATGGAAATAATCAATACACAAATCGAACGCTAGCTGTTGATGAAAACAGAGTTATTTGCCCTCAGTGGGGCCTGTGCACGCCAACCTGTAATTCTATAATTATCTCTGGTTCCTCTGAAAATCTTGCTCAAGAAAGCACAATAATATACCCCAATCCTAGCTCTGGGATTTTTAATTTAAACGCTCCCGCTTTTTCTAATTTAGAAGTTGTAAACGTTTTGGGCCAAAGCGTTTATAAAAAATCCAATATAAACGATCAAAAAAACATCAACCTAAAGCATCTTCCTGCTGGTTTTTATCAGTGTGTTTTAACTTCTGAAAAGGAACAGTACTCTCAAAAAATTCAAATTTTAAAATAACCTTTTATGCGACACTTTATTTTGCCTATTGTTTTATCTATCTTGTTTTTTGTCTCATGTAGTTCGGGACAAAAAAAACATTCTTTTTTATTGATTGATGAGGATGAAAAGAAAATTACTGCTTTACTAAATCAAATGTCCATTGAAGAAAAGGTTGGGCAAACGTGTCAAATTACATTAGATGCTATTCTTCAGAAAGACAAATCAAATAAACTTATTGAGCCGCACCAAATAGATTTAGATAAATTAGATGTGGCCATAAACAAGTATAAGGTAGGTTCTGTTTTAAACGTTTCAAATCATACTTTTACACTTAAAAACTGGAACAAAGTTTTAAAAACCATACAAGATGCCGCTGCAAAATCAAGCACGGCTATTCCCATAATTTATGGTGTTGATGCTATACACGGGGCAACCTACATTCAAAACAGCACTCTTTTTCCTCAAGAAATAGGTCTGGCTGCAAGCTGGGACACCTCAATGGCAAGAGAAATGGGGAGAATAACAGCCTATGAAACTAGAGCTTCCGGTATTCCTTGGAATTTTTCTCCGGTACTTGATATTGGAAGAAAACCTATTTGGTCTAGGTTTTTTGAAACTTTAGGAGAAGATGTTTATTTAGCAAAAACCCTTGGAGCAAAGATTGTTAATGGCTACCAAGGTGGGAGTTCTATAGACAAAAACCATGTTGCCGCATGTCTTAAACACTATGTTGGCTACGGGTTCCCAAGAACAGGAAGGGATAGAACGCCTGCCCTAATACCAGAAAGAACAATGCTAGAACAGCATCTGCCCCCTTTTGAGGAGTCTATTAATAATGGTGCTCTTACAGTGATGATTAACAGTGGTGAGGTTAATGGTATACCTGGTCATGCCAACAAGCATTTATTAACTGATGTTTTAAAAGGCCAGTGGGGTTTTTCTGGCTTTGCTGTTTCGGACTGGGAAGACTTTATAAACCTGTTTAAGGTTGCACAAACAGACTCAACAATAAAAGACGCCATTGCAACAGCAATTAATGCTGGGGTAGACATGAGTATGGTTCCAAATAATCCTCAGTACAAAACTTATTGTGAAAAATTTGTTGAGCTGGTTAACGAAGGAAGAATAAGCCAGACAAGGCTTGATGACGCTGTTAGAAGAATACTGCGAATAAAGTATCGTTTAGATTTATTTGAAACATCATATACAGAAAAAGAAGATTACCCAGATTTTGCATCAAAAGAGCATCTCCAAAAAGCATATCTTTCCGCAGCTGAGTCTATAACGCTGTTGAAAAACAAAAAAGAGGTTTTGCCCATCAAAACATCCTCTAAAGTGATGGTTATTGGTCCAACAGCAAATAGCTTAAATTGTTTAAATGGTGCTTGGACACACACCTGGCAAGGTGTAGACCCTCAGTATAACAATACAAAAAACCCTACAATTTACGAGGCAATTAAAAAAAGTGCTCTCAGTTGTGATTTATATAAGGGTTCAAAAATGGAAATGATAAATGGCGACGAATTTGATTTACCTTCTACTGATTTAGCTTTGGCTGCTATTAATGCAAAAAATTATGATTACGCTGTTGTTTGTGTTGGAGAGCTCCCTTCAACAGAAAGGCCTGGGGATATTTACAATCTTGAACTGGCAAAAGAGCAACAAGAAATTGTTAAAACGCTTTCTAAAACTGGAATTAAAATCATTCTTGCTCTTGTAGAGGGAAGGCCAAAAATCATTTCAGAAATTGAGCCTTTAGCCGATGCAATTGTTCAGTGTTACCTTCCTGGTGATCAGGGTGGGGTGGCTCTTGCAGATATTCTTTTTGGAAAAATAAATCCAAGCGGGAAACTCCCTTACACATACCCAAGGCATAGTGGTGTAATAATGCATTATGACCATAAGCAATCGGAGGTTATTAATGGCAATACGTGGGCTAACGACTTTTTTAACCCTCAATATAACTTTGGTTATGGCTTAAGCTATACAAAATATATGTATTCCAATCTTGTTATAGACAAAAAAAGCTACTCTTTGTCAGATGAAATAATTGTAACTGTAGATGTTAAAAATAGTGGAAAAAGAGCAGGCAAAGAGGTGGTTCAGCTTTATGCTCGTGACCATTTTGCCACTATCTCTCCTCCGCTAAGAAAGCTTGTTCGTTACAACAAAATCGCGTTAAAGCCTGGAGAAACAAAAACTGTTTCGTTTAGGGTTTCTACAGAAGATCTAGGCTTTTACAATGCTGAAAATAATTGGGTGAATGAGCCTGGTAAGCACTCGTTTTTTGTTGAGAATCTGAAAACATCTTTTAGTCTAAAATAAATAAGTGTTGGATTGGCATAAAATAATTATTTGTTTAACATTTGTTTTTGTGATATTTAATCTTTCCTCGCTAGCTCAAACAAAAGATAGTTCTTACGTGCCAAAAAGGGCATTTAAAAGCGCAACTCTTTCAATAAAAGACCCTGTGTCAAACATTAAGTTTGGGGGGTATTTTAGGTTTTTAGGATATGTTAGGGACCTTCCAACAATGTACCCTCTTGATATCCCAAGCTATTACAGCGGTGTATATCCGCAGCAAACAACTATTTCTGTTGGTACAGGCTATCGCGAGCCGATGATGTTACTTTCTATATCTGGAACGGCTAAAAAAAACATAACTTTTGGAACAGATTTAATGCTCAATAGTGCTTTTAACGGAGACTTAGAGAGCGGTACTATTTCGCTTAACCTTGGAACTAATTTTTATTCAACTCTTGTCTCTGATTTTGGTAAATTTAAGGTACATGCAGGCGGTATTTCCTGGTATAGACAAAGTAAACTTACCGTATGGGCAGAAGAGGGTTATTTGAGGTACAGTCTTTTTGAAAGAGCACCGTATGACCCCTTAAACAAAAATGCTGTAGATCGATACAAAAAATATTATGAGCAAGGGGCAATCGACCAAGATTTGCGTTTTGGAAACGTTGCTTTTCAAGGAATAACTTTTAGCGGAAATAGTTTTCCCTGGTGGTTTGCCGATGGGATGTCTTTTCAGGGGGTCTTGGGAAAAACACAAAACAATATTGCAAATGTTGTTTCTCCAGGAAAAGACGATTATTGTTTTGGTTTGCGCTTAAACAAAACAACACAAAAACAAGACAGTTATTCCTTAAATTATTTTAGCTCAAAAACTGCAACAGATTCAACCTCATATGCTAGCAGGGGTTACGACATCTCAACTTTTGAGTTTAACTATTACTTAAAAAAACTTAATTTTTTCGGAGAAATAGGGTTGGGCTCATATGAATCTTCAAATGTTGAAAGGTCAAGTGGCGAGGCTATTGTTGTAAACCTGGCCTCCCCAAAAGAGTATACCGGTGTACCAATCCAAATTCAATACTCAAGAATTGCCCCAGAGGCCGTAAATGTAAACTCATCATTTACAAACACTTCTGTTTCCGACCTTGTTCAAACAACAGTTATAGAAGAAGGGGGAGACCCAACAATTATGACAAGTTTTGGCGGGCCTGTTACTAACTTAGGATACTTGGCAAACAACAGAGAAGGGTTTAGTATTAATACCGAATTTGAAGCAAGAGATTTTACAATTTCAGCTGGCTTTGGTTTTTATTCTGAACTAAGTAGAATTAATTCTATTTTATCATATAATCATATCTCCACTGGACTTATTTTATCGCGCATATCTTATTTTAGTACCGGCTATGGCCCTTATAACCACCTTAATTCATATTATAGAGGGGTTTACGAAAATGTTCCTGTTACCGACAGCTTGCTTATTGATTCTCTTGGGAATCCATTGTTTGACAAGTTTTATTGCTCCTCTGATCTTCACTTAAAATACAAAACTCGTCTTTTTAACAACGATATTTATTTGTTCTCTTTAACTAACTATAATACTGCTCAAGATTTTTTTAGCGTACTCCCCTCTGTTTCTGAAGATGCGTTTATTCGTCAATTTAACCATCAGTTTGATGTATGCTATTCTTTAAGCCCAAGTGTTTCTCTTGTGCTAAAGCACGCATTTGAAAGAGTTATTGCCAGCAATAAAACCGAGCTAGACACATACGACCCGTTTCCAATTGATGCTCTTGGTGTTGATCTGGGAGAACAGGGCTACTCCCCTTCACTGAAAGCTAGAAATCAGTTTGGCCAAATTATTGGTCTTGGCTTTGATATCCAAGTAAGCGATGGGGCTTTTTTATTTTTAAGACATAGTCGGTTTAGTTTTGAAGACAAAAACTTTGCAGAAACAAATATTAAGGGTAGCGAAACAACAATAGAACTAAAAATTAATTTCTAATGAAAAACTTAATTACAAAAATTATTTTCTTTTTAGGCCTGATTCCTGTTTTAAGCTCGGGGCAAGTAAGCCAAAAAGTTTGGTATGATGGAAATTCAAGAGCAATGTTTTATCGAGACGCGCTTTCAGGAGACCTAAAAGACATTGATACAACTTCAACAAGAAGCGAGGGGGAAGGATATACCGCTATTGATTTGGGAATGCACTTCACTCCTAATGATGAAATTGAAATTTTCTCTGAAATTAGGATTAAGAATGACTTTGGGTATATGTGGGGTTCTGGAGCTTATGTAGACCTAAGAAGACTTTCTGTAAAAGGAGTTTTAAATGACAGAATTAGTTTTAATTTAGGAGATATGTATTTAAGACAAACCGCTTATACGCTTAACAACTTTGATCAAGAGCTTTCAAAATATGAGCCTTCCGTTTTTCAAGCTTATCGAGACCTTATCCAGTACGAAAACTTTTATCTAGATAATTACTGGAGAATGCAAGGCTTGCAATCTAACTTTTCATACACATTTTATAATGCTATAAATTCTGTTGAGGCCGATTTCTTTGCAAGCAGAGTAAGGGGAGTTGAGTGGTTAGGTGAGCCTGAGCTTCTAATGCTTGGAGGAACCTCTTTAATTAAGCTCGAAAACAAAATAAGCCTGGCAATAAACCATGTGAATTCTTTTGAGGTGCAAAGCTCAAGCCTAGATACTGCCACATACTATAATCCTGTTACAAACATACAGCTTAAGTATGTTAAAAAAATAAACTCACTAGCTTATAGAATTAGCCTTGATGTTGGTGGCTCAATAAGAGGCTGGGAAAAGAGCGATGGAACTACCTTGTTTGAGAGTTCTGGAAATTTTATAAAGGGAAAAATAAAGGCCGTTGGAAAAAAACTTAAATCTTCTTTAAGTTTTAGCTATGTTGATCCTGATTTTAGAAGCGCGGGGGCTCAAAGTAGAAGAGTTAATTACGTTTCTGCCCCTTCTTCTTATGCTTATTACACAAACAACACTATACTGAGACCTGTAAGTCTTATGGATATTACAACAGACCCAAATGTTTATAACCACAGGCTGTCAACATCTTTAATGGATTACAATACGCTTTATAGTGCGGTTTCACCATATGGGGAGGCAACGCCAAATAGGGTTGGAACAAGCGCTCTATTTGATTACAA
>CAZJXE010000040.1:1784-8152 GCA_964549835.1 uncultured Weeksellaceae bacterium | reverse complement strand
TTGTGCAAGGTATAAGGCTTGTTCTCCAACTTTCATTTTTTTATATAAACCTCTTTCTTCGGGTAAATAACCAATTTTTTTAATGTGCTCTTTATTTAGCTTTTTTCCTTCAAATAAAACTATACCACTATCTGGTGCAGTTATTTGATTAATTATTCTCATTAGAGTTGTTTTACCAGCACCGTTGGGACCAAGAAGGCCATAAATACTAGATTCAGGGACAGAAATACTGGCATTGTTTAATGCCGTATAGTCTCCATATTTTTTTACTACATTCTCAACAGATAATAAGATGTTGTTATTCATTTAGCCAAACATTTCTTTTACTCTGTCAAAAAATGATTTTTCATTTTTTGATGGGTCAGGCTGAAAATTTTTGGATGACTGAACTTTTTCAAAAAACTTTTTCTCATCAGAGCTAATTTTTTGTGGTGTCCAAACATTTATATGAACTAGTAAATCACCTTTACCATAATTATTGACTGAAGGAAGGCCTTGTGATTTTAATCTTAAGATTTTTCCACTTTGAATTCCAGATTCAATATTTATTTTAACCTTTCCGCTTATTGTAGGTATTTGGGTCGTTGTCCCAAGAGCAGCATCAGCAAAGCTAATGTAATGATCATAATGTAGATTCTGACCATCTCTTATTAATGATTCATGTTCTTCAACAGATATTAAAACAAGAAGATCGCCATTTATTCCTTCGAAAGGGGCAGCATTTCCTTTTCCACTAACCTTTAATTGCATATCATCTTCAACTCCAGGAGGAATAGTTATTTTGACTGTTTCTTGTTCTTTAACCATTCCATTTGAGTCACTTCCACTAGGGCGTTCTAAAATAGTTTTTCCTGTTCCATTACATGCTTGACAAGTAGTTGCAGTTTGCATTTGGCCAAGTATTGTATTAGTAACTCTTAAAACCTGTCCTGTTCCATTACAAGATTTACATGTTTCGAATTTTAGTCCTTTTGCCTGAACAAGTCTAGTAACTTTAATTTTCTTATCAACTCCCTCTAAAATTTCTTTAAGATTTAGCGAAAGTCTAATTCTTAAATTTGTTCCTTTAATTACTCTTCTACCTCCTCTACTGCCACCACCAAAACCACCAAAACCACCACCAAAAATATCTCCAAATTGACTAAAAATATCTTCCATGTTCATACCACCTCCAAAACCTCCTGCTGCTCCCTTCATACCAGCATGACCAAATTGATCATATCTTTGTCTTTTTTCGTTGTTGCTTAGTACTTCATATGCTTCAGCAGCTTCTTTAAATTTCTCTTCTGCATCTTTGTTTCCAGGGTTTTTATCAGGATGATATTTAATAGCAATTTTTCTATATGCTTTTTTAATTTCTTTATTGTCAGCACCCTTACTGACTCCTAAAATATCGTAGTAATCTCTCTTAGCCATTTCAAATAAATTTAGTTTGCAACTACAACTTTTGTATATCTTATAACTTTGCTAGAAAGAAGATATCCTTTTTCTATTACGTCAACAATCTTGCCTTTTTCTTTTTTGTTTTCAGTAGGAATTTTGGTAATTGCCTCATGAAAATCTGTGTCAAGCTCTTTTCCAATTGGATTTTCTATTTCTTTCAATCCTTTTTTATCAAGTTCAGTTTTTAATTGATTGTAAATTAGAAGAATCCCATCATCATCTTTAGGTTTGTTTGCTTTAAATGCCCTTTCAAAGTTATCAAGTATTGGCAGTAATGACGTCATAATGTCTTGGCTTGCAGTACTAAAAAGTTCAATTCTTTCTTTTGCTGTTCTTTTTCTGAAGTTATCAAATTCTGCAAAAAGTCTAAGGTTTTTATCTTTTTCAATAGCTAGTAGTTCTTCAGTGCTTATTGAATTTTCTTCCTTTTTTGGAGCTTCGTTCTTATTTTTTTTATTCTTGGTTGATTTTTTCTTAGCTGTCATAAAATAATTTTATCAATTCTTTATCAAAAATAGTGCAAAAAGTTTGCCATAAATAATACATAGACAATTTGTCAGTTATTTTTTTTGAGAATCTAAAAATCTATGTAAGGCTGGCCCCTTCAAGTTTTTGGCTATAATAATTCCTTTGCCATCAATCAAAATATTGGACGGAATACTTCTTATGTTATATTTTTGAGAACCCTCAGATTGCCATCCTCCTAAATCTGAAACATGATATTCCCAAAAAAGTTGATCTTGATTAATAGCTTTTATCCATGCTTCTTGTTTTTGATCAAGAGATAAGCTGTAAATCTCAAAGCCGTTTCCTTCTTTAAATTTAGTTTTATGAAATTTTCTATATGCATCAACAAGATTTGGGTTTTCTCTTCTACAAGGACCACACCAAGAAGCCCAAAAATCAATTAGAACTAATTTACCCCTCAAATCAGATAAACTCATTTCTTTTTCATTAGGATTTTTGTATGAAAGCTCTATTGCTTTATCCCCAATATTAATTCCTTCTTTTTGGGCAAACGAAGAAGAGAAAAGAAAACAAAATAAAAATAAAAAACAGATTTTTTTGTACATATTGTAATTACTCTATTCTGGTAATTTTTGCTCCTAAAGCATTTAGTCTTGTTTCAATATTTTGATAGCCTCTATCAATTTGTTCAACATTATGAATGGTACTTTCTCCATTTGCAGCAAGAGCAGCAATTAATAGAGAAACACCTGCTCTTATATCGGGGGACACCATCGTTGTAGCTTTAAAACTTGAGCTGTGATCGAGGCCAATGACAGTTGCTCTATGTGGGTCACAAAGTATAATTTGTGCACCCATGTCAATTAATTTATCCACAAAAAACAATCTAGATTCAAACATTTTTTGATGAATTAAAACACTTCCTTTTGCTTGTGCAGCTACTACTAAAATTATGCTTAATAGGTCAGGAGTAAAGCCAGGCCATGGGGCATCTGAGATTGTTAGAATAGAACCATCAATAAAATTTTCTATTGTATAGTTTTCTTGAGATGGAATATATATATCATCATTTTTTCTTTCAATTTTTATTCCAAGTTTTTTAAAAATTTCTGGAATAATTCCCAGGTTTTCATAAGAAACATCTTTAATTGTAATTTCTGATTTTGTAATTGCAGCTAACCCAATAAAACTTCCTATTTCAATCATATCTGGAAGAATTCTATGCTTGCAACCATTCAAACTATTAACCCCTTCAATTGATATTAAATTTGATCCAATTCCAGAAATTTTTGCCCCCATACTATTAAGCATTTTACATAATTGTTGCAAGTAAGGTTCACATGCAGCATTGTAAATAGTTGTATTGCCTTGTGCTAAAACAGCAGTCATTATTATGTTTGCAGTTCCAGTAACAGACGCCTCTTCTAAAAGCATATATGAACCTGTAAGCTTTGTAGCTGTAACTTCATAATAGCCGTTGTTTTTATCATAAGAAAAAGTTGCTCCAAGTTGTTTAAAGCCGTTAAAATGAGTATCAAGTCTTCTTCTTCCTATTTTATCTCCCCCCGGTCTTGGAATAAATCCCTTACCATATCTAGCTAAAAGCGGTCCAATCATCATAATGGACCCTCGTATTGAACTACTTTTCTTTTTATACTCTTCACTTGCGAGGTAATTAATATTGACTTTATCTGCTGTAAAGCTGTATGTATTTTCATTGATTTTATTAACTTTTACTTCTAAGTCTTTAAGTAAATTAATGAGAATATTAACATCTCTAATATTAGGTATATTCTCAATTATCACCTCTTTTTCAGTGAGTAGAACTGCACACAAAATCTGAAGAGCTTCATTTTTTGCTCCTTGAGGCGTAATTTCCCCTTTTAATCTATTGCCTCCTTGAACTTTGAAAGTTGTCATTTATCTTTTTTTCTTAAATTTCTTTTTATAGTTTCTTGGATTTTTATTGATCACACTTGATGATCGAATAAATTCAAAGTCGGATGGTAGTTTTAATGTATTGTTTGACAGCTGATTAAGATGCAATATTATAGTATCATTGCTAACTGAGTGTTTATTAAATAATAAGTAGGACTTTTTCATGTGGTTAGCAATCATTCCAGTCATGATTTCTTTTTCTCTACCTTCTTCTTGTTTAACTGCATATTTAATCATATTCTCTAGAGCAGCCCCATAAAACGGAAACTTAATTTTATTTTTTGGATAAGGCATTTTGTCAGGCCTTTCTTTCAATTTTTCAATTTCTGGTTTAGGATATGGTGATGAAACTTCTAATTGAAATTGTGACATAATAAAAAGATGGTCCCAAAGTTTATGTGTAAACTCCTTGATATCACGTAATTGAGGATGAGTTTGACCCATAAATTTTATTATAGATTTTACACACTTCTCTCTTTCGGTCTTGTCTTTTATATTAGATGCATGTTCAACCATTTTTTGAACGTTTCTTCCATATTCAGGAAGAATTAAATGATTTCTTGCGGTATTGTATTGCATAAAAATTTTCTTTTAACAAAACTACGAAAAAACTACCTCTATTTTGATTTCTAATCAGATAAATATTAAAATTCAAGAGTTAAGCCTAACAAATAATTTCTTTTTGCTTGAGGAAAGTAGCCTGCCATATCATAGATACCGTCTGATGCTAATGAAGTATAATCATCACCCTCTCTAGGGTCAAATGAGTTACTTATATATCTGTAGATCCATGCATTACTTACATACTCAATGTCAAATAAATTATTAATTAGGAAACTGATTTTTGCATTTTTAAATAATCGACTACTTAAATTGTAGTCAATTTGTAAATTACTTACCAAATAATCATCTATCATTCTTTCTTTTGATGAAGTGTTATCAATATATTGTTCCCCAACATATTTTGAATTAAAAATAATACTTGTTCTCTCGTTAAGTTTATAATCTGCTTGAGCAGCCCAAATAATATTTGGTGAAAAGGCAAGGTCTGTATTTTTATGAAAAATTTGTGATTGCCCCCATGTATCCCAATTATCAACATACTGAGTAAATGTATCAACTTTATTTTCACTAATTGTAAGATTTCCATTAACTTTAAAATTCTTGTTAATCATGTATGCCCCTTCAACTTCTATTCCTCTTCTGAAAGAAGATTTTACGTTTTTACTGGTAAAATATCCAACATCATTTATTTCGCCAGTCTTTATTAATTGGTTGTCATAATCCATATTAAATAAATTCACATTAAAAATTAACCATTTGTCAGAATACTTATATCCGACCTCAGTATTATAAAGTGTTTCATGAACTGGTCTCGATTCAGGACTACTTTCAACATAATCAGCTCTGTTTGGCTCTTTGTTTGCAACAGCATATGACGCATATAAAACTTTGTTTTTACTCATTTTATGTGTCAGGCCAAATTTTGGATTGAAAAATTCTAGCTCAACATTTTGTTTTCCTAAACTTCCATTTACATCATTTCCATTAAATTCATAATCAATATTTCTAAGTTGCAGATCGATAAAAACTGATGTTTTTTCAGATGCCTGATAGTCAGATTTCACAAAAATATTATTATCAAACTTAGTAGCTATATTTCTGTAATATTCATGCTCAAAGCTTCCATTACTAGCGTATTCAGCCCAAATAATGTTACCGTAATGCTGACCACTGTATTTACTATATGCCCCTCCCAAAGTAAAATTAAGCTTGTTTCTTTTGTGATTAATAGCATATGTTATTCCTCCAAAATCATTGTTTAACCATTTTCTTCTTATTAAGTCTGTTGATGAAATTGTGTCATCACCAATGATTATATTTGAGAGATTATAGTCCATAAGATTTTGCGCCAACTTTTCTTGTTCATAATATCCTTCTCCATGAGTATAGTGGCCAGCAATATTTAAATTAGTACTGAGGCTAAGATTTTTTGAATAATGAAGCTGATAATGTGTTTGAGAATAGTTATCAACTTCATTTTCATATGTATAGCTGTTATAAGTTCTATTAGAATCTAAATATTTTAATGGAACACCATTCCAAGCTTGATATGTCCGTTCTTGACCAGAAAATATAATTCCTTTTAATATAGATGTTTTATCAAAATAGGTTCCTTGTAAGTATAGAGATTTTAAATCAGAAGAGGCTCTGTCAATGTATCCATCAGATGTGATCTGAGATAGCCTAGTGTCAAAAGTAAATTTCTTATTTATTACTCCTGTACCTAATTCAATATTATTTTTTAAAGTGTTATAGGAGCCAATTGTACTATTGGTTTTAGCATAGGCTAATTCATTAACTCCAATAGTTTGTAGGTTTATACTCGCTCCAAAAGCAGCAGCTCCATTAGTTGATGTTCCTACCCCTCTCTGAATTTGAATATTTTCTAAAGATGAAGCAAAATCAGGCATATTAACCCACCAAACACCCTGACTTTCAGAATCGTTAAGTGGAAT
>CAZJXE010000040.1:0-1684 GCA_964549835.1 uncultured Weeksellaceae bacterium | reverse complement strand
TTTGATTTTTGTATTTCTTTTTTTGTAAGATTGGTGAACGCAATTGGAGTTTTGTTATCGGCTTTTACAGCATTTACATTTACCTCATCAAGAATTTTATTTATAATTACAGAGTCTGTTTGACCTAAAATAAATAGTGGAAGAAATAATAAAATAGTTAGAAAGTTTATTTTTTTCATTTTCATTTTTTTAAATTAAATAAAACTTTTCTAGGGAAGTTAGCAAAAATGCCAACTCATTTTTCCTCTCTAGAATTACCTAGTCAGGTTCAATGGGTTTGTTCTCAGCCTGAAATGTTAAGGCACCCCAAAAAAGATATTACAAAATTATATAAATATGTTTTAATTAAAAAACTTCTTTTTCTAAAAAAGCTAACGAATTTTCTAACCTTTTTTTTCCCTCAACAATAAAGAATTTATAATTAAGTTTTTTTATCTCATTTAGATAAACATCATAAATTTCATCTCTTTTAAATTCACTTTCTCTTTGAGGATCGTATTCCCATTTAATGTCTGGTTTACATAGTAAGTAGATTCTTTTTTCATTTTTTTGTTCGATTATTTTATTAATAATCCAATTGTCACATTTATTGAATTTAAATTTTGACCATATCATAATAGTTATTAGGTCAGTATCACAAAGACAAAAATTCTCATCTTTAAACAACATTTCTCTTTTGTACTGCCCTTTAGCTATTTTTAATAAATCTTCATACTCGTACAAATTATTATTTTCATTTATAAATGTTCTAGCATATTCGTCTACTAAATTTAAATTAAGTGATTTTGATAAATTTTTTGCTAATGTAGTTTTACCACTGCTTTCAGGTCCTGTTATTATTATTTTAGTCATCTTTTGCAAGAGATTTTGTCCAATTATAATAACCAACAATTGCAATGATTGAATAAAGCAAAAATAAAATTGCAGTTTGGTTTAAATCCCTAGAGTAATATAGGTATATTGATGCAATATCAATAGCAATAAAATAGAGCCAATTTTCTAGAATTTTTTTAATTACCATTAATGTTGCAATAATGCTAAATACAGTGGTGAATGCATCAAGAAGCGGCATCTTCGCATCGGTATATGTTGTTAATACAAATCCTAAAAAAAAGGTGATAATTAAACCTATTGAAATTATTTTAAAATGCTGATTAAATTTTAGCTCTTTAATTGTGGATTTTTCAAGTTCAATTTCTTTGTTTTTCATTTTTTTCCAACTTAAATATCCAAGAGCAGCCATAACAAGATAAAAGATTTGTAAACCAGTTTCAGCATATAATTTTGCATTATAACATATGAAGATATAAAGACAAACGCTTATTGTGGCTGCCAGCCAACATAATATGTTTTCTCTGGCAGCAAGAACGACATAGATTAATGAAAATATTACAGCTAAAGATTCAAGCATTTTATATTGATTGTATCGCTTGAGATATATCTAATATTAATGATGGGTCTTTTTCGATTGCATTTCCAACAACAATTAAATCAGCGCCGGCCTCGCAATTTTCGATAGCTTTTTTTGCACTACAAATTCCCCCTCCAATTATTAATGGGATATCTATGCAATTACTAACCTGTTTTATCATATCACTTGTAATTGGTTGTTCAGCACCACTTCCTCCATCCATGTAAATTAATTTCATGCCTAAATACTGTCCAGCTATTGCAGTACTTGTAG
>CAZJXE010000039.1:0-8599 GCA_964549835.1 uncultured Weeksellaceae bacterium | reverse complement strand
ACTATTATATGTTTCAAGCCCATTTATATTAATTCAAATTTTAATCTGGCATTATCTTTCCGTTGATTATGGAGATTTGTACAATTGGGGCGGCAGTGAAATAATATTACGAATACTTTTTGTTACTTGGACTTTTGACTCATTTGCCTATTTAATTGGAGTTAGATTCGGAAAAAATAAAATATTACCTTCAATATCTCCAAAAAAGTCATGGGAAGGATTTATTGGTGGTATGATTATCACTATAATTTTAACATTCTTATATTATCAATATAATGAAGAGAGTTTTATAAACTATTTGTTGATGGCTATAATAATTCCTTTTCTTGCTACTTTAGGAGACTTCATCGAATCAGCATATAAAAGAGAAGCTGGAGTTAAAGACTCTGGTAATTTAATACCTGGACATGGAGGCATGTTAGATAGAATGGATTCATTATTAATTACAATATCTTTTTCAGCTATAATCATAATAATTAATTAAAAAAATGAAAATTCACAAAGAAGGAAGAAATATAATTGTCAATCAATTAGTTTTGTTGATAATAATTGGATTAATTTCTAATTTTAATTCAATTTTTTTAAACTACACCTTACCTATTTTTCTATTTTTTATTCTTTTCTCAATATATTTTTTCAGAGTTCCTAAAAGAGATCTTAGTATTATTGAAGGAAATATTTATTCTCCATGCGATGGCAAAGTAGTAGTTATTGAAGAAACAAAAGAAAATGAATACTTTAACGATAAAAGAATTCAAGTTTCAATTTTTATGTCACCATTAAATGTTCATAACAATATCTATCCTATCTCAGGAGAAGTAAAATATGTAAAATATCATCCCGGCAAATTTTTACTTGCATGGAATCCAAAATCATCTCAAGAAAATGAAAGAAATACTGTTGTGATTAAAAACAAAAAAGTAGAAATTTTATGTAGACAAATCGCAGGATTTTTAGCTAGAAGGATTGTATGTTATTCTAAAATAAATACAAAAACTAATGCAGGTGAAGAATTAGGGTTTATAAAATTTGGGTCTAGAGTTGATCTTTTTCTGCCAATTGGAACGAAAATAAATACTAAACTAAATGATAAAGTTACTGGAGGAATAAGCGTAATTGCAACTCTAAATAATTAATTATTTTTAATATATTTGTATAAATAAAAACAGTTTATTATGAAAAAAACAATTTCAATTCTTACTTCACTACTAATTATTTTTTCATTTTCATTATCTGCTCAAACTGTCGCTTCTAATAGTGACAAAAAAACAAATGATACTGAATACTCAAAAAGTGATGTAAAGGAAAACAAAAAATCTAAAGGTTTTAATTTCTTTAAATCTAAAAAAAGCGCTAAAAATGCTTCGTGTTGTGCAAGTAAAAAAACAACTGAATGTGCTTCTAAAAAGGAAGTAGCCAAAGCGGAATGTAGTTCTAAAGCTGAAAAAACTTCATGCAGTGAAACTAAAGCAAAAATGGCATCTAAGTCTTCTTCATGTTGTGCAAGCAAAAATAATTCACAAGCATCTAGAAATGCTGCAGCAAAGGTAAGACAAGCAATTGCAAAAGGTGAAATCACAGTAGAACAAGGAAATGCTAGACTTGCTAGACTACAAAAGGGTAGCAAAAAATAAATAACTAAATATTTAAATTTTAAGCCACTATATAATAATAGTGGCTTTTTTTATACAATGGATTTTTTAGATTTAGAAATTGATAAGTATATAGAACTTCACTCATCAAAAGAGCCAGAACTTCTTAGCAAATTAAATAGAGAAACATGGTCAAAAGTTCTGATGCCAAGAATGTTATCTGGACACATTCAAGGTAGAGTTTTAAGTTTATTTAGCAATTTATTGAAACCTAAAAACATTATTGAAATTGGCACGTATACTGGATACTCTGCTTTATGTTTAGCAGAAGGGATTTGTAAAGACGGTCAACTTCATACGATTGATATAAATGAAGAACATACATTAGTTGCTAATAAATATTTTAAAAAGTCTAAATACTCAAAAAATATTGTTCAACATATTGGTAATGCTATTGATATAATTCCAAAAATTAATAAAAAATTCCAAATTGCATTTATTGACGCTGATAAAGAAAATTATTCAAATTATTTTGACCTTATAATTGATAAAATTGACATTAATGGAGTTATAATAGCTGACAATGTATTATGGAGTGGAAAAGTGGTTAAAAAGGATATGGATATTGAAACGAAACAGTTAGATTTATACAATAAAAAAATAAATTCTGATAATAGAGTTGAAAATGTTTTGCTTTCTGTTAGAGACGGTTTAATGATTTGCAGAAAGGTGAAAAATTAATTTATGGCAAATCTTAAAAATAACGTACATGCATTTGAAGACAAATCAAATACAGATTTATTTAGGGCATGGATATTATTTAAAACAATAAGTAATCCTATTGTTTCAAAATTTTTAACAAATCTTCTCCAAGTTGCTTTACTCTTTCGCTTACCAATAAATTTTCTCATTAAAATATCAATATTTAAACATTTTTGTGGAGGTGAAAATATTGAAGATTGTAAAAACATTATTGATAAACTTTGGCAATCAAAAATTGGTTCTATTCTTGACTATTCAGCTGAAGGAAAACAAACAGAAAGTGATTTTAAAGAAGTATATAATCAAGCAATAAAAATTTTAGAAACATCAAAAAGCAATGAAAAAATTCCTTTTATAGTATTTAAATTTACTGGACTAATACCATTTAAAATTCTCAATAAAATAAGTAATAAGCAAGAATTAAATTCTTACGAACAAAAAACTTATGATTTATTCATAAATAGAATCAACTTGATTTGTAAAAAAGCAATAAAAATAAAAACTCCAATTTTTATTGATGCTGAGGAAAGCTGGATTCAAGATGCAATTGATAAAATAGTTTTAAGTTTAATGAAAAAATATAATCAAAAAGAAGTTTTAGTCTATAACACGCTTCAGATGTACAGAAATGATCGTATTGCTTATTTAAATAAAACTATTACTGTTGCAAAAAATGAAAATTTCAAGCTTGGGTTTAAATTGGTTAGAGGTGCCTATCATGAAAAAGAAATTGCAAGAGCCAAAAAAAATGGATATAAAACTCCAGTCCATCTCAAAAAAGAAGATACCGATATAGATTTTAATAAGTCATTAGAAATCTGCATGAGTAATATTGATATAGTTTCAATATGCTCAGGAACACATAATATAGAAAGCTCAGAATATTTAATTTCTTTAATGAAAGAAAAAGGAATAAAAAATAATGATAAAAGAATTTTTTCTTCTCAATTACTTGGGATGAGTGACAACATATCTTATAACCTATCTAAAGAGGGATACAATGTGTGTAAATATGTTCCATATGGCCCTGTAAGAGAAGTTATACCATACCTTATCAGAAGAGCTGAAGAGAATAGGTCGATATCTGGTCAAATGAGCAGAGAATTACAAAATATAATCTCAGAAAGAAAAAGACGAAAAAGAGCCTAATTATCACAAACTCCTTCCTCTTGATTCATAATAAAACTTTTAACTGTAACTTTATTATTAGCTGAACAATACTCAAAAAGAACTTCGGCTTTAGCTTCATTTATAATATTATCTACATAATATAATTGACAAGGCTTTAGATCTTTGTTACTTTTAGAAAAATTCACTTCTCCCCCATCTAAAACAGATAATAATTTAGCTTTATCTAAATTATAATAAACAAGTTGACACTCAGCTTTAGTTGAAAAAAAAGTTTCATCAGAAGTTAAATGATATATAACTCTCTTGTCAACATTAAAATAATCTACATAGGCATAAAATGTATTCTTTAATCTATTTTCTGGACCAAGAGAAAGAAAAAATATACTTACCAATGCTCCAAAACCAAATAAAATTATTCTTTTGAACATCTTAAATGTTATTAATCTCTTCTATATTAATTATTCTTTTATCTTCTTCTAAAGTCATTTCTATTTTAATATAATTATTAGGTAATAAACTTTCTATTTTTTCTGGCCATTCAATGAAGCAGTATGATGAGCTGTAAATATATTCTTCATAACCAATATCAAAAATCTCTTCATTATTATTTGTTCTATAAAAATCAAAATGGTATACGATATCATTATCCTTATTTAAGTATTGGTTTACAATAGAAAAAGTAGGACTAGACACTATATCAATTACATTAAGGCCTTTACATAAACTTTTAATAAAAGTAGTTTTACCAACACCCATTTTACCAAAAAGAAGAAAAACTTTTATTTTATAATGCTTTAAAATTTGTTGAGCAATTGAATCTAGTTCATTTTCATTTTTAATAACAAAAGACAAATTCATTATTTAGGTTCCATTACGATAATTGGGAGTAACATCTCCTCAAGAGAGATTCCACCATGTTGATATGTGTTTTTATAAAAATTCACATATTTATTATAGTTATTTTGATATACAAAATACAAATCTTCTTTTGCAAAAATATATTTACTACTAATATTCTGCTTAGGCAAGAAAAATTTTGAAGGATCATTTACCTCAAAAACATCATTTGATTTGTAATTTAAGTTTTTTCCATGCTTATACCTAAGATTAGGATTAACCTTTTTATCACCTATAACTTTCGAAGGCTTATTTACATTAATAGTTCCATGGTCAGTTGTAATAATTAATTTTGAACCTTGTTGTGCAATTTTATTTATTATTTCATTTAAAGGAGAATGCTCAAACCAAGACGCTGTTAGCGATCGATATGCAGAATCATCGTCAGCCAACTCTTTAATCACTTTCATCTCTGTTCTAGCATGAGAAAGCATGTCAACAAAATTATAGACAATAACATTTAAGTTATTGTACTTCATATTATCAATCTTATTTATCACTTTTCTACCAAAATCAATATTAGTAATTTTTGTATATGAAGATTTAAAATCATTCATTTGATTTCTGATTAATTGATCATTTAAAAAGTCCTCTTCAAACATATTTTTACCTCCCTCATCTTCATCATTAAGCCATTTATCAGGAAATTTAGACGCGATTTCTGAAGGCTTCAAACCGGAAAAAATAGAATTTCTAGAATATTGGGTAGACGTTGGTAAAATACTCATATACATATCATCATCTATTATCTTAAACTTTTCAAGAATCTTGTCCTCTATTACTTTCCACTGGTCATACCTAAGATTATCTATCAATAGCATGTAAACAGAAGAATTTGTATTTAAATGTGGAAAAACTTTTTGCTTCATTAGATTATGAGAGAGTAAGGGTGAATCTATCTCATTAATCCAGCTTTCGTAATTTTTAGATACAAATCTAAAAAACTGAGAATTTGCTTCGGTTTTTTGCATTGATATAATTTCATCAATGCTATTATCATTTGATTTGGCAAGTTCAAGTTCCCAATAAATAATTTTCTTGTAAACATCATACCATTCATTAAATGTTAAATTTGATGAAAGCTGTAATGATATATTTCTAAACTCTTGCTGATAACTCTTAGTTATTTTTTCATCAACGAGTCTTGATGAATCTAAATTTTTTTTAATAGAAAGCAAAATTTGATTAGGATTAACTGGTTTGATTAGATAATCTGAAATTCTTGAACCAATAGCTTCCTCCATAATACTTTCTTCCTCACTTTTGGTAATCATAATTACAGGAATACTATGATATTTATCTTTAATAATATTTAATGTTTCTAAGCCTGATAATCCAGGCATATTTTCATCTAGAAAAATTAAATTAAATGATGTTTTATCAATTATTTCAAGAGCTTCATCACCACTTTTTGCGGTAGTTAAATTATATCCTTTTGATTGTAAATAAATTATATGAGGTTTTAATAATTCTATTTCATCATCAACCCAGAGTATATTATTCATCTTTAAAAATTATTTATCACTAAAATTAAAAAAAAACATCTATTTTTAAATTATGCACACCAATGAGAGAGCAAAAATAATTAATGATCCAATATATGGATTCATTGACATAGATAAAGGTATAATAAATGATCTTATTAACCATGAATATTTTCAAAGATTAAGAAGAATTTCTCAGCTTGGCTTATCATACTTAGTATATCCAGGTGCTCACCACACTAGATTTCAGCATGCAATTGGCAGTCTTCACTTAATGAAAAAGGCAATTTCTCAGCTACAAAGAAAAGGACATCAAATTACAACTGAAGAAAAAGAAGGTGTACAAATTGCTATCTTGCTTCATGATATAGGACACTGCCCCTTTTCACATGCACTGGAAAGAACTCTAGTCAAAAATTTAAGCCATGAAGAGATTACACTAATCTACATGCATAAATTCAACGAAATTTTTGCAGGAAAATTATCCCTTGCAATTAAAATCTTTACAAACAACTATAAAAAAAAATTTCTACATCAGCTTGTTTCATCTCAACTGGATGTTGACAGATTAGATTATTTAAAAAGAGATAGTTTTTTCACTGGAGTTACTGAGGGAAATGTTGGCATAGATAGAATCATTAATATGCTAGAGGTAAAAAATGACAATTTAGTAATTGAAGAAAAAGGTATTTATTCTATAGAAAAATTTTTATTATCCAGAAGATTAATGTATTGGCAAGTTTATTTACATAAAACAGTTATATCATCCGAGCATATGCTAATACAATTAATAAAAAGAGCAATTTTTTTAGTTAAAAATTCAAAAAAATTATACTTAACTCCCGAACTTGAATTTTTTCTTAAAAATGATTTTAGCAAATCGAAGTTGAAAGATAAGAGCTTATTTATTAAAAACTTTTCAAATCTTGACGACAATGAAATTTTTGCATCATTAAAATACTGGTCTAAAAATACAGACTATGTCTTGTCAAATCTTGCAAAAAAACTTTTAAATAGAGATTTATTAAAAATTAAAATTCAAAAACAAAAATTTAAAAAGAAAACGTTAGAGAAATATCAAAATCTAATGATCAGTAAAGAAGACATCAGCTATAATGAAGCTAAATACTTTATTTTTTCTGAAAAGGTAAGCAATAGTTTATATTCTATAAATAACTCTAATATTAAAATTCTATTCAAAAATGGTGAAATTAAAGATCTATCAAATGCTTCAGAACAATTCATTAACAAATCATTAGAAAAGACAATAAATAAGTACTTTTTATGTTCACCTGAGGAGTACTTTGTTAAGTAAATATTAAATTTGTGAAATGGATATAAGTGTAAAGGAAATAGCTGATATTGTAAGTGGAAAAATTATTGGAGATCCAGATATAAAAATATGTCAAATTAATAAAATTGAAGAATGCAAAACTGGTGAAGTCAGCTTTATATCTAATTCTAAGTATGAAAAATTTTTATATAAAACAAAAGCTTCTTGTGTTATAGTAAACAATAACTTGCAAATAAAAAAAGAAGTAAAACCTGCATTAATTGTTGTTGAGGATTCCTACGTGGCCCTCTCAAAACTTACTAAGTTTTTTTCTAAATCAGAAATAAATAAAAATATAATTTCTTCCAACTGTATTATAGCAAAATCTTCAATAATTGAGGATAATGTAAATATTGGACATTATACAGTAATTGGCGAAAATTGTAAAATTGAAAAAAATGTTAAGATTTTTAATAATTGTATCATTGGTGATAATGTTACTATAAAAAAAGATACGACCATTTATTCTCAAGCTTGTATTAAAGATAACTGTATAATTGGAGAAAATAATTTTGTGCATTCTGGTGCAATTATTGGATCAGATGGTTTTGGCTTTGCTCCAAAAGACAATGAGCTTAATAAAATAAAACACTTGGGTAATGTAATAACAAAAAATAATGTTGAAATTGGTTCTAATACAACTATTGATAGGGCTTCGCTAGGATCAACTATCATTCATGAAGGAGTTAAATTAGATAATCTTATTCAAATCGGTCATAATGTTGAAATCGGTAAAAATACTGCTATTGCTGGTCTTACTGCTGTTGCAGGATCAACTAAAATTGGAGAGAATTGCTTAATAGGAGGTCAATGTGCTATTACTGGTCATATTAAAATTGGAAATAATGTTAGAATTGCTGGCAATAGTGGAATTGGAGGTAACATAAAAGACAATCAAACTGTTCAAGGTATTTATGCTTTTAACAAGCAAGATTTCCAGAGATCATATATTTTATTTAAGCGCTTGCCTGAAATTGTTAAAAAATTAGATCAAATAAAAAAAGATCTAAAAAATTAATGAATCAAAAAACAATAACAAACCAATGTAGCATCTCTGGATATGGAATACATACTGGTAAAAAAGTTAATCTAGAATTATACCCAGCTAAAGAAAATACTGGAATTGTTTTTCAAAGAATAGATCTAAAAGACAAACCAACTGTAAGAGCTATCTTTAAAAACGTAGCTTCAACAAATAGAAGTACAAACATTAAAGATAAAAATGCTGAAGTTCAAACAATTGAACACCTAATGGCAGCAATTTTCACTCTTGGAATTGACAACTTACTTATTAAGATTGATAATGTCGAAGTTCCAATACTTGATGGATCATCAAAAAAATTCACTGAAATTTTAAGAAACTCAACAGTAAAAGAGCAGTCATCAATAAAGAAATCAAT
>CAZJXE010000038.1:1797-8634 GCA_964549835.1 uncultured Weeksellaceae bacterium | reverse complement strand
AACTGCTAAGTAAGAATACAATTATGTTTTAATATAAATAGCCCTGCTTAATAGTAGGGCTATTTTATTTTAAATTTTATTATTTTTATGCAACACTAAAATCATCAATAATGGAAAAAATATACCACTTTGTTTTAGACACACTCCACAAAGCAATTAGACTTTCATTAACCTTTTTATGTTTAGGTGTTATTGTTCAATTACTTATTGATGATGATTTGCTAAACTGGGATCCTGTTGGAAATATTCAGGATGCGGGCTCTTCTTTTATTGGAGTGATCTCTTTAGTTGTGCTATACCTTCTTTTTAAGAAGAAATAATTTTAATGAGCCTCAAGCCAGTTATTTCCAATTCCCATATCAACAACTATAGGTACATCTAAAGTACTTGCTTTAATCATACAGCTCTCTACAATTGATTTAAGTTTTAACTCTTCGGATGGATGCATTTCAAAAATTAATTCATCATGAATTTGAAGAATCATCTTTGACTTTAATCCTTCTTTAATTAAAGTCTTGGCAATGTCAATCATAGCTATTTTAATAATATCTGCAGCTGTTCCCTGAATTGGGGCATTAATTGCATTTCTCTCAGCAGCAGCTCTCATCACAGCATTTCTAGAATTAATATCTTTTAAGTATCTCCTTCTTCCAAATAAAGTTTCTACAAACTCATTGTCTCTAGCTATTTGTATTGATAAATCCATATACTTTTTTACTAAAGGAAACTCTTCAAAATATTGCTCAATTATTTGCTTAGCTTCTGTCCTACTAACTCCAATATTTTGAGAAAGCCCAAAGGCTGATATCCCATATATTATACCAAAATTTACTGCTTTAGCAGCACTTCGCATAGACCTATCAACATCTTTTAAGTCAACATTATAAACTTTAGCAGCTGTTGCGGAATGGATATCTAAATTATTATTAAAAGCCTCTAGCATACTTGTATCCTTACTTAAAGATGCCATTATTCTTAGCTCAATTTGAGAATAGTCGGCAGCTAAAAGAGAAAAACCTTTTTTAGCAATAAAAGCTTCTCTTATTTTCATTCCCCTTTCAGTTCGAATTGGAATGTTTTGCAAGTTAGGGCGCGCTGAACTCAATCTTCCAGTTGAGGCTACAGATTGATTAAAGGTTGTGTGAATTCGTCCAGTTTTAATATTAATAATTTCTGGTAAAGCATCTACATAAGTTGAGAGCAATTTTTTTATTTCACGAAAATCAAGAATATGGTCTATGATTTCGTGTTCTCCTTTTAGCTTTAAAAGGGTTTCTTCTGAAGTTGAGTATTGGCCTGATTTTGTTTTTTTAGGTTTTTTAACCAAGTTCATTTTTTCAAACAATACCTCGCCTAATTGTTTGGGTGAAGATATATTAAAATTTGATCCAGAAATATTAAAAATCTTAGCTGATTTCTTTTTTAACAAATCATTTAATTGAATGGAATATCTTTTTAATAGCTGAACATCTAGATTAATTCCTTCTATTTCCATTTGACATAAAACCTTTAACAGAGGCATTTCTATGTTTTGGAATAAGTCTATTGACTTGTCTTTTTCTAATTCTTTTTCTAAAGCATATGAAAGTTGATAAATAATATCAGCCCGTTTATTTGACCATTGAGAAATCAATTCAAGACTAAAACTAGAAATATCTAGTTTGGGGTTTTTGTTTAATATAGCGTCATTTTCTAGAGTAATTGATAAATAAGATTCTGAAATTAGCTCAAGATCATGACGTAGATCTGGATGAAGAATATAATGTGCAATAGCTAAATCAAAAAACTGACCTTTTAATTCAATACCCACGGATAACCAATCTTTCATTTGCTGCTTTAAATTATAGCCAATTTTTAATATACTAGTATCTTCTAAAAGAATCTTAATAATTTTTAAATATTGTAGTTTGGATTGATCATTAAGAGGGATATAAAGAGCTTGAGAAGTATCATAAATAAAAGAAACTCCAATGATTTTACTTTCAAGTAAAAGAGAGCTAACAACAGTATGAAATGATAATTTTTTATTATCTAGATTTTTTTTCAAAAAATTTTGAAATTCATCTGCAGATTGGCATATTTTGTGATTAGCAGAATTTATCTTTTCTTTAGTTGTTGTACTTAATTTTGATTCATGTTGTGAAAAAAAATCTAATTGCGCAGAAACTAATTTCTCACTATTTGTTGCTTTTTCGTTTATAGTTTCTTTTTCATTAGATGTATTGATTTCATTATTAAATAAACGACTAGAAACATTTCTAAACTCAAGGTCTTTAAAAATCTCTTCTATTTTTTCTCTGTCCTTTAAATTAACTTTCATTTTTTCATCATCAAAATCAATTGGAACATTTGTAATTATGGTTACTAGTTTTTTTGATAGCATCCCTATATCTTTTGAAGCAATGACTTTTTCCTGAATTTTTCCCTTAATTTTTTCGGTATTGGCAAATAACCCTTCAATTGAGCCAAATTCTGCAATAAATTTTTGTGCAGTTTTCTTTCCAACTCCTGATATTCCTGGAATATTATCTGAGGCATCACCCATCATCGCTAAAAAATCAATTACTTGACTTACCTTTTTAATGTTGAATTTTTCTAAAACTTCTGCAATACCCCAAGTTTGAGTTGGTTGCCATTTATTGCCAGGCCTATACATAAATATATTTTCTGAAACTAATTGAGCAAAATCTTTATCAGAAGTCATCATATACACTTTATAACCTTTTTGTTCGGCTTTTTTTGCCAGAGTTCCTATGACATCATCTGCTTCAAAACCATCTTTATATATTTTAGGAATATTAAATGCCTCTAATAATTTATCTATATAAGGAAGAGCATTGGAAATTCCTTCAGGCATTGCTTCTCGCTGTGCTTTATACTCTGGGAAATCAACATGTCTCTGGGTTTTTTTTGGAGTATCAAAAACTACTGCTAAGTGAGTAGGCTTTTGTTTATTAATTACCTCAACTAATGAATTTGTAAAACCAAAAATAGCTGAAGTGTCAAGTCCCTTTGAATTTATTCTTGGATTTTTAGCGAACGCAAAGTATGCCCTGTAGATTAATGCAAATGCATCTAGTAAAAAAAGTTTTTTTTCATCAGCCATACTTAAGTAAAAATACAATTAATAATGTATTTTACTTTTAAAAAGTATACTTTTATATTACAGTTATGGAAAAATTAGACAAAAAATATCACCTTATTAAAACGGCAAAGTTTCCGCTAATTTTTATAGTTATTATTTGGGCAGTTAAACTATTAGAAGCTTCGCTAGAGTCTAATTTTGTAGAATATGGAGTACTGCCAAGAAAACTTTCTGGATTAAAAGGGATACTCTTTTCTCCATTTATTCATAAAGACATAAAACATCTCTTGAATAATAGTTTGCCAATTTTAATTTTAGGTAGCTCCTTATGTTTTTTCTATAAAAAAAACTATAAAATTATTTTCCCATTACTTTTTTTCATGTCTGGAATTTTCTTATGGTGTTTAGGAAGAATGAATTTCCACATTGGAGCAAGTGGAATTGTTTATGCTTTAGCTAGCTTTATTTTTTTTAGCGGAATCATTAGTAAAAACAAAAATTTATCTGCGCTATCTTTGATTGTTATATTTATATATGGCAGTCTGTTTTGGGGTTTATTTCCAACAGATCAACAAATTTCTTGGGAGGGACATCTTTCTGGTTTTATTTCTGGCCTGATTCTCTCTTGGTATTTCAGAAAAGATCTGCCCAAAAGAAAAAAATATCAATGGGAAATAGATGAAGAAATTGAGCAGAGTGAAGAATTAAGAAAAGAGATTGAAAAAGAAATCTTAATGAAATATGACTATAAAAAAAAATAAATTATTTGTTTTTTGTCACACCAAAATTTGAGGCAAACCATGCTCTTTCGTGCCCATAATAAAAAATCAATTTAACAATTCTATCAATAATTGTGAGAAAACCAGCTCCTTCTTTAGAAATTCCCTCTAAGCCAAAATAAGGGGGTAAAAGTGTTAACACAAAATATGTGGTTGTCATAGCCAATAAATTCCATGTTATTGCTTTAAAGACATGTCTTTTTCGATTAATAGAAACTTTATTCATTTTTTTAAAACTTTCACAAACAATAATACGAAATTTAGTAATTATTAGATCAGAAAAGATGTATTTTCGCTTTTAATGAATACAATAAGAAATTTTTGCATAATTGCTCATATAGACCATGGTAAAAGCACTCTAGCAGATAGACTATTAGAGTTTACTGGAGCGGTTACAAAAAGAGAATTACAAGACCAATTATTGGATGATATGGATCTTGAAAAAGAAAGAGGAATAACAATTAAAAGCCATGCCATCCAGATGGATTACACCTACAATAATGAAAATTATGTTCTCAACCTTATTGATACTCCAGGACACGTAGATTTTTCTTATGAAGTTTCAAGATCAATTGCTGCCTGTGAAGGAGCTCTTCTTATTGTGGATGCTGCTCAAGGGATTCAGGCTCAAACAATATCAAATCTTTATCTTGCTTTAGATAACGATCTTGAAATAATCCCTGTGCTAAATAAAATTGATCTACCTAGTGCGGAACCTGAAGTTGTAAAAGATCAAATAATTGATCTGCTTGGCTGTGATATAGAAGAAATTATTCCTGCAAGTGGAAAGACTGGCGCTGGAATAGATAATATTTTAAAAGCTATAATTAATAAAATACCATGTCCTATTGGGGATCCTCTCGCACCGCTTCAAGCAATGATTTTTGATTCTGTTTATAATACGTTTAGGGGTATTGAGGCCTATTTTAAAATAGTAAACGGAAGTATAAAAAAGGGTGAAAAAGTTAAATTTATGTCTACAAAAAAAGAGTATTTGGCTGAAGAAATAGGGGCTTTAAAATTAAATAAGGATCCTAAAACAAATATGTCGGCAGGTGAAGTGGGCTACATAATTTCTGGAATTAAAGATGCAAAAGAGGTTCAGGTTGGAGATACTATTACTTCATTTAGCAATCCTGCCGATGATCCAATCAAGGGCTTTGAACAAGTAAAGCCAATGGTATTTGCAGGCATTTATCCAGTGGATACTGAGGATTTTGAGGAACTACGTAATTCAATGGAAAAACTTCAATTAAATGATGCCTCCCTTACATATGAAGCAGAATCATCTGCAGCACTTGGATTTGGTTTCAGATGTGGCTTTCTTGGCATGTTACATATGGAAATCATTCAAGAAAGACTTGAAAGAGAATTTGAAATGACGGTAATTACTACTGTACCAAATGTTTCCTACTATGCCTACTCAGCAAAAAATGAAAAAATGATAATCCATAACCCAAGTGATTATCCAGACCCAAGTATACTGTCTTATGTTGAAGAGCCATACATTAAAGCTCAAATTATAACAAAAGCTGAATTTATAGGACAAGTTATGAATTTATGTATCGCCAAAAGAGGAGAGCTGAAAAATCAAGTTTATCTTACTACTGATAGGGTGGAAATCACTTTTGAAATGCCTCTTGGAGAAATTGTTTTTGACTTTTATGACAAGCTAAAGTCGGTGTCTAAAGGGTATGCTTCATTTGACTATTATCCAATTGACTATAAAATATCTAATTTGGCTAAACTAGACATTTTACTGAACGGTGCACCAGTAGATGCTCTTTCGGCACTTGTGCACCGCGATAATTCATATACTTTAGGTAAAAAATTATGTGCAAAATTAAAAGAACTTATCCCTAGGCAACAATTTGATATAGCCATTCAGTCTGCTATTGGTTCAAAAATTATATCAAGAGAAACTGTTAAGGCGGTAAGAAAAGATGTGACAGCAAGATGTTATGGTGGTGATATTACCAGAAAAAGAAAATTATTAGAAAAACAAAAAAAGGGAAAAAAAAGAATGAGACAAGTTGGGAATGTTGAGATCCCGCAAAAGGCTTTTTTATCTGTCTTGCAATTAGATGATTAATATATTATTTTTGGGGGAAAAGTCTTAAATGGGTAGAGCATTTGAATTCAGAAAAGCTAGGAAAATGAAAAGGTGGTCAAAAATGGCCAAAACATTTACTAGAATAGGAAAAGATATTGTAATAGCTGTTAAAGAAGGCGGGCCAAGCCCAGAAACAAATTCTCGGTTAAGGCAGATTATGCAAAATGCTAAAGCTGCCAATATGCCAAAGGACAATGTTTTGCGTGCAATAAAAAAAGCTAGTAGTAAAGAAACTGCTAATTATGAAGAAATCTCATTAGAAGGCTATGCTGCAAATGGAATTGCAATTTTTGTAGACTGTGCAACAAACAACAATAACAGAACTGTTGCAGATGTAAGATCTTATTTTAGTAAATGTGATGGAGCTCTTGGTACAAATGGATCTCTTGAATTTATTTTTAACAGAAAAGGAGTTTTTACAATTTCTGCTGATAATATTGATATGCCACTAGAAGACCTTGAAATGGAATTAATAGATGGTGGATTAGAAGAATTAGAATTAGATGAAGAGGCTATTACAATTTATTGTGATTTTCAGGAATTTAGTAACATGCAAAATAAAATTGAAGAACTAAATATCGAAATTCAAAATTCTGAATTACACAGAATTCCTGTAAGCACAAAAAAGATTAATACTGAGGAGGCTAAAAAAGTAATCAAGCTGCTTGATCTTCTTGAAGAAAATGATGATGTACAACAAGTATTTCATAATATGGAACTAACAAATGAAATACTTCAATTAATGGAAAATTAATAAACTGTTTAATGAATGTATTAATACTTGGTAGTGGCGGAAGAGAACATGCGTTAGCATGGAAAGTTTCTCAAAGCAGCTCATGTAACAAATTATTTATTGCCCC
>CAZJXE010000038.1:0-1697 GCA_964549835.1 uncultured Weeksellaceae bacterium | reverse complement strand
CTCTTGAGCCACCATTTGTTTTAAAAGCTGATGGTCTAGCTGCAGGCAAAGGGGTTTTAATTATTGAAAGTCTTAATGAAGCAAAAGAAGAATTAAAATCAATGCTGCTTGAATCAAAATTTGGTAATGCTAGCTCAAAAGTTGTAATTGAAGAGTTTTTAGACGGAATAGAACTATCTGTTTTTGTTTTAACTAACGGAGACTCATATAAAATACTTCCTACTGCAAAGGATTATAAAAGAATAGGAGAAGGCGATAAGGGGCTTAATACTGGGGGAATGGGTGCAGTCTCACCAGTTCCTTTTGTTGATCGTTTCTTAATGGAAAAAATTGAGCAAGAGATCATAAAGCCTTCAATTGAAGGATTAAAAAAAGAAAATATTACATATCAAGGCTTCTTATTTATTGGGCTCATAAAAGTTGGCTCTGAACCAAAAGTAATTGAGTATAATGTAAGAATGGGGGACCCAGAAACCGAAGTAGTGATACCAAGAATAAAATCTGACTTTCTAAATTTATTAAAAGGAATTAAAGATGGTACCTTTAGTGAAAAAGATCTTGAAATCAATGAAGATGTCGCATCAACAGTAATGTTAGTTTCAAAAGGCTATCCCGAAAAGTATGAAAAAGGATTTGAAATAACTGGCTTTAATGATTGTAATGATAGTATTATTTTTCACGCTGGAGCAAAAAATAAAAATGGGTCTGTTGTTACTAATGGAGGTAGAGTGATGACGATAACATCTTTTGGTCAAAATATGGATTTAGCTTTAGCAAAATCATATAAAAATGCTGAGAAAATAAATTTTAAAGGCAAAACATATAGAAAAGATATTGGCTTTGATCTATAATGATCTGTGTTCCTCGCCATTTTTTTTATGCTTAAACATAATAGCAGTCCAAGTTACCAAGAATAAAAAAATAATTAAAATGTAGAGGTAATTAATTTTATTTCCAATATATGGCATTACCTCAAATGTTGCTGTGAAAAAGTCACCAATAGCAGTCCAAAAATTTTTCATCATAGTCTTTATATTAAAAGTCCAAATTTATATATTTTTGAATTAATCGAATGCTTCTTGAAAAATTAATAAATCCAAAACCAAAAACAACTTTAATTTTTGTTGTTTTTAGTATTATTTTTCTTGTACTTCCTTTTGTTCTAAATTCATCACTATTTATAAATAATGATAATTCATACAGCACACTATATTTTATTGTAGCAGTTTTAATAATTGTTTTGCATGCCTTTGGCTTAAATAATTTAATCTATAAAAATGATGTTATAAAAAAAGAAAATCTAATTGTTGGAACGGTATTTATTTTATTAAACACATTTCATTATAATTCCAATATAAATCTAATTACAAGCTTTTTACTTCTTTTTTTTATTAACTACTTACTTGAATCATATCAAAAAGAATTTCCTTTTCATGAGATATTTTGTGGCTCATTTATATTAAGCATAATAACGATCTTCAATCCAATAGTTGCTTTACTGTATCTTTCATTTTTATCATGCAGCTTTATTTTTAACTTTAATAATTGGAGGTCATACTGTGTTTCTTTTTTGGGTCTATTGATGCCATTATTAATAGTATTTATGTATTCGAGTATTGTTAATGTAAATACTAATATTTTGTCAATCTACTCATTGCCAAAGTTTTCATTTAACTATTTGGAAATATTGGAGTTCT
>CAZJXE010000037.1:1230-8887 GCA_964549835.1 uncultured Weeksellaceae bacterium | reverse complement strand
CATGTCTTTCTCTAATAAATTAGGAGATTTTATAAAAAACATATTACCTGCACCATTTACAATAGCAGTTCTTCTTACTTTTATAACATTTGTTTTAGCTTATAATTTATCTTCAGGATCTGAAGATTCATCTCATTTTTTTAAAATACTTCAGTATTGGGAAAAGGGACTTTGGGATAATCAACTAATGGTTTTTGCTATGCAGATGATGCTAATGTTGGTTTTAGGACATTGCCTTGCCCTTTCTAATCCAGTAGAGAATATTATTAATAAGGTAGCATCCTATTGTAATAATACATCTACAGCAGCAGCAATCGTCACATTTTCAACTTTACTAGTTTCTTTTTTCAACTGGGGGCTGGGATTAATCTTTGGTGCTATTTTTGCTAGAAAGGTTGGTGAATATGCTACAAAAAATAATATTAAATTAAATTATCCATTAATTGGAGCTGCTGGATACTCTGGTCTAATGATTTGGCACGGAGGAATATCGGGTTCAGCACCAATAAAAATTGCTGAAAAAGGTCATTTTTTGGAAGAAAAAATGGGGGTAATATCTCAATCCCAAACAGTTTTTTCTTTAATGAATATATCTATAACAATATCATTACTTTTTATTCTTCCAGCTATGATGTATTATATTGGTGGAAGGTCTAAATCTAAAAATGTAAGTATTAAAGCTGAAAATAAAATTATATCCAAAGAAATTAATGGAGCTGAAAAACTAGATCATTCAAATTTAATTGCTTATTTGTTTGGTGGAATTATATTAATATACTGCTTTTATAAAGCAATTATAATTCCAGAAAAATTTACATTAAACTTTATAAATCCAAACTTTATAAATCTTTCTCTACTTGGGTTTTGCATTATACTTCACAAGAATTTTTATGAGTTTATAAATTCTGTAAATAGTGCAATAAAAGGAGCCTCTGGAATTTTAATCCAATTCCCATTATATTTTGGAATAATGGGAATTATGAAATATTCTGGCATGATAGAAATAATGTCCGATTTTTTTATTTCAATATCAAATGAATATACATTTCCAATATTTACATTTTTAAGTGCAGGAATAGTAAATGTTTTTGTGCCTAGCGGAGGGGGACAATGGGCAATTCAAGGTCCTATTATAATTGAAGCAGCAACTAAAATTGGTGTTTCAATTCCAAAATCTGTTATGGCACTTGCCTATGGTGATCAAATCACAAATATGTTGCAACCATTTTGGGCCTTACCTCTGCTAGGGATTACTGGTCTTAAGGCAAAAGAAATACTTCCATATACTTTATCACTGATGCTTATTGGAGGAATTATATTTATAATAGGCTTATTAGTATTTTAACTCCTTACATCAAATGCATCCCTTAATCCATTTCCAAGAATCATAAATGAAAGAACGAGCGTCATAATTGCTAAACCTGGAATAACAGCAAGATATGCTTTGTCCATAATTATATATGAATAATGATCTTTAATAATGCTTCCCCAAGATGGTATAGGGGGTTGTGCTCCAATACCAAGAAAGGATAAGCCAGCTTCAATTAAAATAGCCGCAGCAAAATTTGCTGCTGAAATTACAATAACTGGACCAATAACATTTGGTAAAATATGTTTTGTTATAATTCTGTATGAAGAAAAAGCTAAAACTTTACTGGCTTCAATATATTCTAATTCTCTAAGGGCTATTACTTGCCCCCTAACGATTCTGGCTACTTCTACCCACATAGTTAATCCAACTGCTACAAATACTTGCCAAAATCCTTTACCCAAAGCCAAAGTAATAGCAATAACCATCAAAAGTGTTGGAATTGACCATATAACATTTACAAACCACATTATTATGTCATCAACCCTTCCTCTATAAAACCCTGCAACTAATCCTAAGGTAATACCAATTATTAACGAGATTAAAACCGCAATTAAACCAACTGCCATTGAAACTCTAACACCATATATAATTCGGCTTAGCAGATCTCTACCAAATCTATCAGTGCCAAACCAAAAAGTTTGTTCTTGAATTTTGTAGCTTCCAATATAAATTGATGAAAGATTAGTAGAAGTTGGAGTAAAGAATATGGTGTCTCCTTTTTCCTCATAATTATTAATTGGAATTTTATTATAATTAAGTTTTTTTCCTCTAAAAAAGTATTTAAAAAAACTTTCTTTAGTTTCATAATTATTTGGAGTATGTAAAAATATAACCTTACTCTTAGGTGGCAAAGTCGCTAACTCCAGATACATTTGATTAGCATATGGAGTTTTATCTGGAATAAATAAGTAGGAAGAAAAACAACTCAAAAAACAAATAGAAATTACAACTAATGAAAAGAATGAAGACTTTGTAGAAATTAACTTTTTAAAAGCAATTTTATTTAAAGATTCATTATTCATGTTTTACTAATTCTTCCTTTCCAATTAAAAGAAATAAAATTTGAAGTTATTGATATCAAAGTTATATAAATAGGATAAATAATCTGTAATGGTAAAATCCATTTAATCAACTCCGTTCTTTTAAAAAAGTATAAAACTGGAACTAAAAAAATAAAGTCAATTAAAAACTTAACAATAAATAAGTAAAAAAAAGTAATAAAAAAGCTTGGCTTATAAATAGAATATATTGCCATAAAAATTAATGATAAATTAACAAGAAAAACTAAAATTGCAACAACAATAGTATGAATATCAGTATATTTAGTAGATTTAGCAGACCATCTTATTCTTTGATTAAAGAAATCATAAGTATTATTTACTGCATCAGTTAAAACAATTGCATCTTTATTTTTAGCAAATAGAATTGAATTAGGATATTTTTTTTTCACCAAATGCAATAAAAACACATCGTCTCCCGACATTATATTATCAGATTCATAATTAGTGCTTTCTAAAAAAACTTTTCTCCTGTAAGCTAAATTTGCTCCATTACATAATATTGGTTTATTAATACCTATTGCCCCTGCAGCCGAACCAATCAAAGATAAAAATTCTAAAGTTTGAATTTTTTTAAAAAAACTATTTGAGCTTTTATAGCTAACAGGTCCTGAAACTAAATGTATTGTTTCGTCTTTAAAATAACTACTCATTGAAGATAGCCAATTTTTATTGAAGCTACAATCTGCATCAGTTGTTAAGATAATATCATTTTTTGATTCTTTAACTGCTTTTAATATTGCTTTTTTCTTGCCACTAAGGTGAGCATCTTGTTTTAAAACTCTTAAATTAGACCAAAGAGAAGCTTGTTCTTGCAATATTTTTAAACTATTATCTTGAGAATGATCGTCAACTATAATTACATCATATAAATTCTTGTCATAATCTTGCGACTGTAGGCTATTTATAAGACTCAATAGTTTTTTCTCTTCATTTCTAACTGCAATTACAACACTTAATCTGAATTTAGATTTATCATTTTGTGAGCTGTTTTTTAACCATCCAATTAAAAAATTTAAAACCATAATCAGGTATATGAAAAACAATACATTTAAAAAAAATATCATATCTATCTAAAAAATTTTAAACTAAAAATAAAGAAGGATCCTATAATTGCAGGTAGAATAAGATTAATTAGCCACAAAAGTGTGGTTGATGATAAGATAGCAATATCATTTGATGAAAAAAGACCCAAAACAAAAATAGCAACTGAGCCTCTTACGCCTATCTCGGCTATAGTTATAGTTGGTGTAATCGTTATAAAAAAGAAAATTAACATTACTGAAAGTAGAGCATTTAAAAAAGTAATATCTACTCCAAAAATATTAAGTAGTATAATAAACTGAAGAGAAAAAATAAAATATCTGATATTTGAAAAGATAAATGCAATAGTTAAATCTTTATAATCATACATTGCTAAAACTTCCAAATATTGCTTAAAACTTTTTATTAATTTAAGTTTACTTAAAAAAGTAACAATACTTGAGATATTAAAATAAGAGATAACTAAAAATAAATTTAACAAAATCAAAAGAGAAATAGATATAAATGATTTTTCAATTAAAATTTCTTCAAATAAAATAAATAATGAAATCGAGCCAAATAGAATTGTGGTTAAAAGCTGAGACATACTACATAAAATAGTTATAAATACTGCCTTTATTCTATCTCCTTTTTCCAAACAGAAAACTCTGCCCCCATATTCTCCTATTCTGTTTGGTGTAAAAGTGGAAACGGTTATTCCAGTAAAAACTGCTCTATATGCCCTAATAACAGAGATAGTTTCAATTTTACTTATCATATATCTCCATTTTAAAGCTTCAAATAACCAATTTAATAACATCATTAAAATTATTCCAATAAGTGATAGATTATTTTGTTTAACTGTGTTTATAAGCATAGTTAAATCTAATTCTTCAAAACTTTTATTTTCAGAAAGTTGATGGTAAATAAAATAAAAAGAAAAAAATACTATCATAATTTTAATTATGATGCTAATGTATTTTTTAAAAGGCATTTTTTAGATTTGTATACAATAATACGAAACTAATTGATTAACGAAAAAATAATTTTAGGCATAGACCCTGGTACAACAATAATGGGTTACGGGCTCATTCATGTTCATGGAAAGAAATTTGAATTGATAAATATGGGGGTATTACATTTATCAAAGCTTAAAAGCCATGAACTTAAATTAAAGAAAATTTTTGATAGAACATTACAGTTAATTGAAGAATATAAACCTGATGAACTTGCAGTTGAAGCCCCATTCTTTGGAAAGAATGTTCAGTCAATGTTAAAATTAGGCAGAGCACAAGGAGTAGCAATGTCTGCAGCACTATATAGAGACATTCCAATTTTTGAATATAGCCCAAAAAAAATTAAGATGTCTATCACTGGTAATGGAAATGCAAGCAAAGAACAAGTTGCTTCAATGCTAAAATCTTTAATGAATATTAAAGAAATTCCGAAACATTTAGATGCAACAGACGGTTTAGCTGCTGCTGTGTGTCATCACTTTCAAAAGGAAAATTCGTCTTCATCAAAAACGTATTCTGGTTGGAAATCATTTATTACAGATAACCCAAAAAAAGTTAAATAGCATTTTTTATAAGATCAGCAGTTTTTTGCATCTCTTCATTGGATATTTTGAGTTTTGGCTTTGAAAAATCAATATCATTAATATTATTAAAAGGAATTAGATGAATATGTGCATGAGGAACATCAAGGCCCATTACAACTATTGAGATTCGTTCACACTCAATTACTTTTCTCATTCCTTTTGCAACTATTTTAGCAAAATTCCATAGGTCATCATATTCTTTTGAATTGATATCAAATATGTAATCTATTTCTTTTTTAGGAATAACTAATGTGTGTCCTATTTTTAAAGGATTGATATCTAAAAAAGCAATATGATTCTCGTTTTCATAAACATTAAAAGAGGGAAGTTCATTTCTTACAATTTTTGAAAAAATTGAAGACATCTAAAGAGTTATTTCAATAATTTCAAATTTTATGGTTCCATTTGGAACAATAATATCAGCTATATCACCTACTTCCTTACCAATTAATCCTTTTCCTATGGGAGAGCTTGCAGAAATTTTCTTTTGAGCAAGATCAGCCTCTGATTCAGAAACAATAGTATATGTCATTTCGGAATTATTAGCTAAATTTTTAATTGTAACATTAGAAAGTAAAGAAACCTTAGAATTATCTAGTTTACTTTCATCAATAATTCTTGAATTACTTAAATCTATTTCTAATTTAGCAATTCTTGCCTCAAGCAAACCTTGTGCCTCCTTTGCAGCATCATATTCTGCATTTTCAGAAAGGTCTCCCTTATCTCTAGCTTCAGCAATTTGATTTATAACCTGTGGTCTATCAATAGTCTTGAGTTTGTGTAACTCATCTCTAAGATCTTCATATCCTTTTTTAGATAAATAGATTATATCACTCATAGTTGAAAAAAAATTACTGAGAATTATCTATTATAAATTTATTCTTGCACCAATAGCATGAGATCCTTGGAAGGGATCTGTATGTCTGTAAGAGTAATCTAAACCAAAAGTACTACCATTACCCATAGGTAATTCAATAGTAAAACCAGCAGAAGGACCTCTTAATGCTGTTGTTCTAGTTTCTACATCATTTAATCCATCCTCATAGGTATATCCAGCTCGTAACATGAAGTATTCTTTATAAGAATATTCTGCTCCTAACCTATATTGATCTTTTTGAAAAGAATTAGAAGTAAAAGTTCCTGCTCCTGTTAGACGATGAACATTTATATTTAAATCATAAGATAAACCAATATTTAATAGCGCAGGTAATTCAAACTCTGAAGATCTTTGCTCAACAGTCATTTCATAGTCTGGATTTAAATAATTTCTAAATGAAATACCATCACCTGAAAAAGACATTCTAGGACCAACATTTTTTAAAGAAATACCAAATTTTAGATTATCCTTTGCACCAGTTACGTATTGAATACCAGCGTCAAGAGCAATTCCATTTGCTCCAACATTTGAAATTTGCTCAGATATCATTTTAATAGTTAAACCACCGTAAATACTATTTGAAAAAATTTGAGAATAAGCAAGAGAAATATTCATAAATCTTGGAGAATATGTTCCAATACCACCATCAGGTAAATCTACAGTTGTAATTTCAATATCTCCGAAATTCATATTCATAACTGCAAGACCTAAAACTCCAGACTCACCAACTTTTTGAGCAAAACCAAAAGTACTAATGCTACTTACTGAAGAATTAGCATCGAACATTTTGCTTCCGTACTGCAACCATGATGTTTGAGTAAAAATTAATTCTGTTTTTTCAGTAAATGCAAGCCCAGCCACATTTGAATACATTCCTTCTAAACCTCTTACACCGGCAACATTGGCTCCACCCCAACCTGAAGATCTTGCCCAAGGGTTGATTAATAGTTCAGATGCTCCAGCCTGACCAGCTCTTTGCTCATTTCCAGCATTAATACCCATACTGAAAAAACACAATATAAAAACTAAAAGCAGTCTTATTAATTTATTAATTTCTTTCATATTCATAAAATTTATTTTCTCTATTGTCATAATTAGAATGTATCTAAATCTATTGGTCTTAATGTTCCAAACCACTTAATAACCTTTTCTCTAGTTTCTCCATCAATCTCAGTAGAAACATGAATAATATAAAGTCCACTTGCTATTGGAATACCAAAATTATTTTTCAAATCCCAATCAATACTAGTCATTGAATCATCTTTCTTTAAAGTTCTTACCAATGTACCACTAACTGTAAAAATTGAAATTGTTGCTTTTTGTGGAAGATTAGTAATCTTAATTCTGTTATCTAACTGATTAGTTTCATATTCAGAATAACCATAATAAGGATTAGGGACAACATTAATTAATTCCATTGCGTCTCTAGCGACATCGGAGTTTCCTTTAGTAGCAACTAAATCGTCAGTACTAAACTCATAAATTGGATTAAATGAATTTAAAGGGTTATAAAGAACAACACGTGCCTTACTACTACCAGTAAAAGATGAGGAAGTTGCTTGAAAAACATCACCAGGGTTATAAGTATTACCATCATGTGTAATATTTTTTCCTCCCCATGTTGTAGCAGAATTTTCATATGCTACAACATATGTTTGACCAATTACTAAAGCATCATCTTTTGTTAAAATATTAGCAGCATCTACTGTTTCATATTGTTTATATGG
>CAZJXE010000037.1:0-1130 GCA_964549835.1 uncultured Weeksellaceae bacterium | reverse complement strand
GATTGTCCATTAATAACATAGATAAAATGTTTTCCACCTAACAAATAATTTCCACCAGTAATTTCCTGAGTTTGACTACTGTAATATGGAAATTGTTGTGTAACAATATTTGAAGTTGGATTCCATTTCATATCATTACCATTATCACTTGTTAGCCAAGAATCTTCAGCAAATACAATATTTAATCTCTCACCTGTCTCCACATCTATAGCATAACCAGGGAACCAACCCATTCCATTTCTTCCACTACCATCAGGAGCACCAGTTTCATCAACTGAAGGACTTTCTCTTAATCCCATTTTAACAGCACCTCCAACAGCAAGATCAGGGTTTTCTTGAGCTTCAACAATAACGCATCTACTCCACTTACTTTGATCATTTGTAAAAATAATATCAACAGAATTAAGATTTTCCATTCTATTTTGTGATGTAATAGAACTATTTAAACCAGGACCGTCTTCATAGTATGATACAAATCTATATGGGGCCCATGTTCCTCCAGTATAATCAAAAGTAATATCTCCAATTCCAAATGGAAGATCAGAAAATGTTGTTGTTAAAGACTGTTCTATAACTCCTTCAAAAATACTTCCTGGATCATCAGTCTGATTATAATCACTATATAAACCATTATTATCATCAGTATAAGTTCCTGAACGAATCCAGTTTAGTCCCCAAAACTTAAATCCTCCTTCGTCATCTCTATCAGGTACTCCACTTAACCATCTATCATTAATATTTTCGTATTCAATTGATGAAGAAATTAATCCATTGTTATCAATATTTGCAGGATCTGCACCTGGATTTAATGCTTGTTTAACCTTAACATTAAGACCAAGACTAGCAATATATTCTTCTGTTCCAACAGTAATTGATTGATTTGAAGATCCAATCACAGATCCATCTTCTTGATTAATTAATTCCCAACTATTATATGAAATAATTGAACTACCACTAAATTCCGGATCAAACAATTTGAAAGTATAGGTTCCTGAAGGAATTTTCACAGGATCAACAACAGAAATATTAATTGGACCATGACCTGCTTTATATGTAGGATTATAAACTCTATGGTCATCACTATTTAAAATTAAATCTATACTTTCCTGTGTTAAATCTAATTCATTGCC
>CAZJXE010000036.1:0-9092 GCA_964549835.1 uncultured Weeksellaceae bacterium | reverse complement strand
TCAAAATTCCCGTTTTCTTTTTTTATTTTTGACACTATAATTAATTTATATTTAAGGTCTATTAAAGCTTAATTCAATTATGAATGAAACGATTGTTGAATACGATTCAATAATAAAAAAATGTGAGGACATTTTTGCTAAAAAAATGAAAGATTATGGTAGTGCTTGGAGAATTTTAAGAATAAGTTCTTTAACTGATCAGATTTTTATAAAAGCTCAAAGAATCAGAAGCATAGAAAGTAAGGGAACTCAAAGAATTGATGAAGGAGTAATTAATGAGTTTATTGGAATTGTAAATTATTCGATTATTGGATTAATTCAGATTGATTTAGGTGTATCTGAGCAGCCAGAAGATTTAGAATATGATAAGGTTATGAATATGTTTAATAAACATGTGCTTTCTTCGAAGGATTTGATGATTAATAAGAACCACGATTATGGTGAAGCTTGGCGAGATATGAGAGTAAGTTCTTTAACTGACTTAATTCTTCAAAAGTTACTGAGAGTAAAACAAATAGAAGATAATGATGGAAATACTATAATGTCTGAGGGGATAGATGCAAATTATTTGGATATGCTAAACTATGCTGTTTTTGCGTTAATTAAATTAAATAAATAGTTATGAAAAATATTACCTTAATTGCTAGAATTCTTATTTCCGCTCTGTTTTTATTATCAGCTGTAGCTAAATTATATCCAACACCTCTTTATGGAATTACAAAAGTTTTTGAGGAAGGTCAACTTATTCCAATGGGTTTTAGTAGTGATTTTGCTCCCATTATTTCTAGATTACTTATTGGATTTGAATTTTTTATAGCTTTCGCAATCCTTCAATCACATTACATTAAAAAATTAATCCTTCCTTCTACAATTTTATTGATAACTATTTTTAGTATTGATTTGTCAATTGATGTCTTTGGAGGAGTAGATGAAAACTGTGGATGTTTTGGACAGTTAATTCCAATGACTCCTGCAGAAGCTTTAATAAAAAATATTTTTACACTTTTAATTTTATTCTTTATTTATAAGAATGTAACAGATAAAGAAAAAAGCAATTTTTTACTCTTATTTAATGGTTACTTAATTATATCTGTTTTGATGTTTGCTCTTTTGCCTATAGCAACAAATTCAAGTAGTAAGCAAGTTTCTTCATTCTCTTCTTATGTTGAAGAAGATTTTGATATTAATACTGGTAAAAAAGTACTTTGTTTTTTTGATGCCGGATGTGATCATTGTATGGATGCAGCAAAATCTTTAGCTGAATTTTCATCACAAATTCAATCTTTTGCCGATGTTCATATTATTTTTTCCGATACTGAGGAAGAAAAAATACCTGAATTTTTAAAATATACTGGTGGTGATTTTTCATATCAAGTTATGCAGTTTTATAATCCTGATGATGAAATTAATAGTTATTTAGAAGTATTAGGTTTTGAGTATGAAAATCCTGTTGTTATTTATTACAATAATGGAAACCAGATGAGATTTTATGATGGAACTGGGTCAAATGAATTTGACCCTAATGATTTTAAAAATTTATTTAATTAATTACAATTAATTGGTTAATTTTTTATTAAAAAAAATAAGCTATTCTTTTTTAGTCATTTTTGGTGTACTTACAATAGTTTTCTTTTTGTTTAATGTCTTGCCTGGTGATCCTGCTCGAATGATGCTTGATAAAAGAGAAGATTCAAAACAATTAGAAATAATTAAAAAGAAATATGGTTTTGACAAACCCATTTTTACCCAATATTTATTTTATTTAAATGATTTGTCTATTGTTTCAATTCATAGTAATAATTTAAATTCATTTACATTTTTAGATGATAAGAAATATAGTTTTAGTAAAATTCTTGATATAAATAATTATTCAATTGTATTAAAAAAACCTTATTTAAGAACTTCATTTGTTAAGTCTAATTTGAAAGTGTCGACCATTATAAAATCTACATTTCCAAATACATTTTTATTAGCATTTTTAGCTATTTTATTTGGCTTAATTTTTGGTTTAATTTTTGGTGTTTTTTCTGCCTTAAATAAAGATAGATTAATTGATAGAGTTATATTGTATTTTTCTGTTACAGGAATGGCTCTGCCATCTTTTTTTAGTGCCATAATCATTGCTTGGATTTTTGGTTATGTTTTAAATGCATATACGGGATTAAATATGACTGGAAGTCTTTATGAAATTGATGATTATGGTATAAGTAGAACAGTTCAATTTAAAAATATTATTTTACCCGCAATAACTCTTGGAATAAGACCATTAGCTGTTATTATTCAATTAAGCAGAAATTCTCTACTCGAAGTTTTGTCTATGGATTATATAAGAACTGCTAAAGCAAAAGGCTTAAATAAATTTATTATTGTTTTTAAGCATGCTTTAAGAAACTCTCTTAATCCAGTAATAACTGCTGTTTCTGGATGGTTTGCATCACTACTTGCAGGTGCTGTATTTGTTGAGTATATTTTTGCCTGGAATGGTCTTGGCAAAGAAATTGTTGATGCATTAAATAATATGGACTTACCTGTTGTTATGGGATCTGTAATTTTTATTTCATTAATCTTTGTTATTATTAATATATTAGTTGACTTAATTTACGCATGGATAGATCCACGTGTCAGAATAGAATAAATTATGAGAAAAAAAATAGTTGCTGGAAATTGGAAAATGAATCTTGATAAGTCAAGTTCAGATAATCTAGTTAAGGAAATTCTTGATTTAACAAAAGAAAATAAAAGTACTCAGATTATTTTATCCCCTCCCTTTATTTATTTGCAACAGATTGTAAAAGACTGTCAGTCAAGAGCTGATATTCTGATTGCTGCTCAAAATTGCAATGCTAATGATAATGGAGCATTTACAGGAGAAGTTTCGGCAAATATGCTTAAATCAATAGGAGTTGACTATGTTATTGTTGGTCACTCTGAGAGAAGACAATTGTTTGATGAGTCTAATGAAATACTAAATCTTAAACTTTCTCAAGCATTATCTAATAATTTAAATGTAATATTTTGTTGTGGTGAAGATATTAATCAAAGAGAAAATAATCAACATTTTAAGATTATTGAGGATCAATTAAAGTCTACCATATTTAAATTATCTGTTGATGATTTTAGTAAAATCGTTATTGCTTATGAACCAATTTGGGCTATTGGTACTGGTAAAACAGCAACTTCTAATCAGGCTCAAGAAATACATAATCATATTCGTTTATTAATTAAAAATAATTATGATCAAGAGCTTAGTAATAACACTTCTATTCTTTATGGAGGTAGTTGTAAACCAACAAATGCTAAAGCTATTTTTTCGGAAAATGATATAGATGGTGGGCTAATTGGAGGAGCGTCTTTACAATCAGCTGATTTTACATCAATAATTAGTTCAATTTGATGCAGTACACTGAACTAGACATCAAGTTAGACCAAATAGTTCCTTTTTCGGAAATTATAATTACAAAGCTTGATCAAATAAATTTTGAAGCTTTTCAAGAGTATGATGAAGGGGTTAAATGTTATATTAATTCTGAAGAATTAGATAAGAGTAAAATTAAATTGATTTTAGATGAGATATCAAAACAAATTAATTTAGAATACTCTTATAGTATTATGCCTCAAATAAATTGGAATGAAGAATGGGAAAAAAATTTTCAACCAATTGAAATAAATTCGAAATGTCTTATTCGAGCTGAATTTCATAAAAATTATGATTCTTATGAAGATGAAATAATAATTAATCCAAAGATGTCATTTGGTACAGGTCATCATGAAACAACTTATTTAATGATTAATCAAATCTATAATTTAGAACTAAACTCAAAATCAGTATTGGATGTAGGAAGCGGAACAGGAATTCTTTCAATTTTATCATCAAAGCGTGGGGCGAAAAAAATATTAGCAATTGATAATGATGATTGGGCTTATAAAAATTCAATAGAAAATTCCCGACTTAATAAGATAGAAAATATTGAATTTATTAAGGGTGAGATTGAAGATATTGAACATAAATCTTTTGATGTTATACTTGCCAATATAAATAGGAATATCATTTTGCATGACTTGTCTAAATATTATAAGTATTTAAATATAAATGGAGATCTGTTAATTAGTGGGTTTTTAGAATCAGATGTGAATGTAATTAATGAATGCGCTTTAAAAAATGAATTTAGTTTATTTAATAAAAAAAATAAGGGAAAATGGTATATGATACATTTAAAAAAATAGGACTAAGTTTTTTAGTAATACTTTTTTGTGTTTCAATTTCAAATGCACAAAATAAGATTAAGGAATTTTCAAATAATTATTCGGACTATTTAGATGAGCTTTCAGAATTTATGTCTGCATCTGAAAACAGTGATTTGAAGTCTAATTATAAAAAGTTTAAAAAAATATCTTTGAATAATGTTTTTATTGATTCTAATAAGGATTTGATAATAACTATTTCAAATAAGATGTTAAAAAAACGTTATAAGGCATCTACTCATTTTAATAATTTCATTTTATCGCTAATAGATTTAAATCAAAAAAACTTCTCTGATAATCAAATTAATGATTGGTTATTTGTAGTTGACAATATTGTAAATGATTTCTCCAGTAAAAGGTTGTTGTTGTATTTGTATTTTACGTCAGATCTTATTAATGATAAATTAATACGAAAAACAAGAACAACAAACTGGGGTATTTCTTCTTATAATTTCAATTTTAAAATTGATATATCTGGTCCTTATATTGACTTTAATGATTTAAATATAATTTGTAGTTCTGATGGAGGTAGTATGCAAATTTTTAATGCCTCAGCAAATTATTATCCCTATACTTACAAGCTTACTGGATCAAATGGAAATATGGATTGGTCTAGTAAAGGATTAAGTTCAGATTCAATATTTGTTACTTTAAATGATTTTGTTGTTGATGTTAGGACAACAACTGTACAGGCAGACTCTGTTTCATTTGTTAATAAATCTCTTTTTTTGAATCCTTTACAAGGATCATTTGTTGACAAGATTACTAAAGGCAAACAAACTGAAAACTATCCTAAATTTGTTTCATATTCTAAAGATATTATTATTCAAAATATATATCCTGAAATTGATTACAAAGGTGGATATAAGCTTCAAGGAACAAATTTTATTGCTGATGGGGGCAAATATGCTGATGCAAGACTAATTTTTAATAATAAAGGGAAAAAGATATTTGTTGCAAATGCAAATAAATTTATTTTAGGTGGAGATGTTATTTCATCAAAGCAGGTTGGAATTAAAATTTACTTTGATTCTGATTCTCTTTATCATTCAAATTTAAAATTCTTTTACGATAATAATTCTAGAAAATTAAAGCTTACAAAAGCAGGTAAATTTTCATCTCCAATGCTAAACACATATCATAAATTAAATATGAAATTTGAGTTGTTAGAGTGGGAGGTAGATAAAAATATAATAACTTTTGGATCCCTACCCGGATCTTCTATTTCTGAGGTTAGTTTTGAATCAGTTGATATGTATTTAGAAAATAGATTTGATGAATTACAAGGCATAGATGCAGTACATCCTCTCATTTTGATTGACAATTATATTAATGATAAAAAAGAAACTCAATTTTTTGTGGAAGATTTTGCAAGGTATATTAGATTTCCATTTGTTCAGGTTCAAACTTATTTAATGGATTTAGCAAATAAAGGTTTTTTATTTTATGATTTTTCAGAAGACAGAGTCACTGTTTTACCAAGTCTTTCAAGATATGTTTTAGCAAAATCTCAAAAAGGAGATTATGATGTTATTCAATTTAATTCTAAAGTAATTGGAAATTCGCTTGTAATGATAAATGCTGCATTAGATATCCAAACTAAAGATCTTGTTGTTAGAGGAATTAATCAAATTGCAGTTAGTGATTCTCAAAAAGTTGCATTTTTCCCCAGAGGAGGAGAGGTGAAGATTTTGAAAAATAGAGATTTTGTTTTTAATGGAAGAATTTTTGCTGGAAATGGAAGAGTAAATCTATATGGGCAGAATTTTCAGTTTAAGTATGATGAATTTAAAGTTGATCTTGAAAAAATTGATTCTATACAATTATCTGTTCCTCTTAAACCTCTAAGAGTAGACATGTACAATAACCCATTGTTAACTAGGCTAAAAACTGTTATTGAAGCTGGTTCTGGTGAATTAATAATTGATGACACCTCAAACAAATCTGGACTAAGAAAACAAAATTTTCCGCAGTACCCTATTTTTAAAAGTTTTGATGATTCATATGTATATTATGATAGTCCTAAAATTTTTGATGGTGTTTACAATAGAAATAACTTTTCATTTCATTTAAAACCTTTTTCAATTGATAGTTTAGAAAACTATAATACTAATGGTTTATGGTTTGCAGGTACATTCAAATCATCAGATATTTTTCCTGTTTTTGATGATACTTTAAGAGTTCAAGCAGATTATTCTTTAGGATTTAAGAGAAATACTCCAAAAGATGGATTTCCTATTTATGCAGGAAAAGGAAGATATTATAATGAAATTGAACTTGGAAACAACGGTTTAAGAGGAAAGGGAAAGTTTGAATATTTAACTTCTGTAATTTATTCTGAAAATATTATTTTTTATCCTGACTCTACTCAACTTCTCTCAGATGCTATCACTATAAATGAAGTTAAACAAGGAATTGAATTTCCTCAAGTATCAAATACTAAATCATATGTTAATTATGAACCATATTTAGATAGATTAGAGGTTTTTCAAACGCATGATATGTTTAATTTGTATGCAGGCAAAGCAAATTTAAAAGGTAACTTACTTTTAAAGCCTGTTGGTTTAACCGGAGATGGGATTATGAAGTTAGATTTAGCTGAAGTTTCATCAAATTTTTTCTCATTTAATTCAACATGGTTTAAAGCAGATACGGCTAATTTAAGTGTTTTTGATAATTCAAATAATCTTGCTTTTAGTGCAAAAAATTTAAGAGCAAATATTGATATTTTAGATCGTGAAGGAGTTTTTTTCTCCAACGGTATAGGCTCATATGTTAATTTTCCTGCAAGTGAATATATATGCTATATTGATCAGTTGAAATGGGAGATGGACAAAGAACAATTAACTTTTGGAAGTTCAGATCCATTATCTTTAAGTCGATCAGAATTTATCTCTGTAAATAAAGAACAAGACTCATTATCTTTCTTTGCAAAAAGTGCTGATTATAGCTTAAGAGATTACATTATTAATGCATCTGGTGTTGATAGTTTAAACGTTGCTGATGCTATAATATATCCTGATTCTGGAAATTTGACAGTAGAAAGAAATGCAAGAATTAGAACACTTAAGAATGCAAGAATTCTTCTTGATTCAATTGTTAGATATCATTCTTTTAATAAATCAACTGTTGATATTTTTGGGAAAAACAATTATGAGGCAACTGGAGATTATGTTTATATAGATGCTTTAGATAATAAGCAGCAAATATATTTTTCTGAAATTAGCGTTAATAAAGATACAATCTCCGTTGCTAAAGGAAATGTTTCTAAAGAAAAAGATTTTAAAATTGGAAGTAGGTATAATTATTATGGCAATATTAGACTAATTGGTGATAGAAAAGATTTGGAGTTTACTGGATTTTTTAAACTTAGTCATAATTGCCCATCATTCACAAAAAAATGGATAAGTTTTTCATCATTTATTGACCCATATAATATTTCGTTTAGTTTTAATGATGATTTATATAGTGATAATGATGATAAATTATATTCAGGTATATATTATAATAGAGATTCATCAATTTATTATTCTACTTTTTTGAGTACTAAAAAAAGAGCAAAAGATATTGAGTTTTTTCAGTCAGGTTCTTCCGTTTATTACAATAATGACCTGAGTTCTTACATTGTTGGAGGTTTAGATTCATCTTCAAATTATCTTATCTTAGATGACAAGACATGTTCTGTTTCAGGATCAGGAATTATTGATTTGAACTTTAATTTAGGTAGAATAAATACAACATCAGTTGGGAATATTTACAACAGAAATGGAGAAATTGGTTTCGATGGTTTTGTTTTACTTGATTTTGATTTTTCAGAGAAAGCTTTAGAGATTATGGCCAATGATATTTTTTCTGCACCTGGTGATGAAATTTTTGAATATGATAAGGCTTATGAAGCCAACTTATCTCGCCTTGTTGGTAAGGATAAAAAGGAAGATTTAATGATTGATTTAGAAATCAATGATGCATTTGAAAAACTACCTAAGCCTTTGAACAAAACACTTTCTATAACTAAAGCTAATTTTGTTTGGAATAATAAAAATGAATCTTTTATTACAAAGAATAATATTGGTGTTGGAAGTATTGGCGATATTCAAATTAATGGAATGTTAAATGGTAATATATTAATTGAAAAGGGTAGAAATTCAGATGTTTTAAGCATTTATCTTCAAACAGAATTTTATGATGAATATTTTTTCACATACAAAAATGGTTTAATGCGAGCTATATCAACTAATCCAGAGTTCAATGCTTCAATTACAGATATTAAGGATACTAAAAGAAAATCTAAGTCTATCCAAGGGGTAGATCCTTATAGATATATGTTAGCAAATGAAGATGCTCCAGAAAAATTTCTAAAGAAAATCAAAAATAAATTTGAATAAATTTTATTATTAAAAATTTATATTTTTTTATGTTATTAAACTAAGCATTCATTAATTATATTTTCTATTTTTGCTTATGAAAGTATAAGTTATTCTTTCTCTTTTTATGTTAATTTAAACAAAACAAATTTTATTTATGTCATTAGATTTCAACAAACAAAACAAGATTCATAAAAAAAGTATAGCTATTAAAACTCTCTATTTAATAGATGATAGTTTCAATACTTTTGATCATGTTATTGATTGTCTTGTTGCTATTTGTGACCATACTCCAATACAAGCTGAACAATGTGCTCTTTTAACTCATATTAATGGTAAATGTGATATTCTTCGTGGAGAAATTTCTGAATTAAAACCTTTCCAAGAAGATCTTGAGCTTTATGGTTTAAATGTTCAAATTTTATAATTTATTTTCTTTATGGCTCTGTAGCTTAACTGGATAGAGCACCTGACTACGGATCAGGA
>CAZJXE010000035.1:0-9318 GCA_964549835.1 uncultured Weeksellaceae bacterium | reverse complement strand
GGAGAGATATTAAAACATGGAATAATTATGCTTATGTAACCACAGAATCTGATACCGGTCTTCTAATAATTGATCTTAATGATCTCTCTGGAAGTACTTATTGGCATGTAAAAGACTTTATTAGCGATAATTCTAATGATACAATACATTTTGAAGCTGCTCATAACTTGTTTATTGATGAGAACGGTATAGCATACATTTTTGGGGCATCTAATCCTCCTGGTCAATCTATTCCCCCAAATGGGGCAATTATTCTAGATTTAAATAGTGATCCAATTAATCCTACATATCTTGGAAATTGGAATGATCACTATATTCATGATGGTATGGTTCGAAATGATACACTGTGGGCTGCTTGTGTTTATTATGGAAGTGCTTTTTGTATTGATGTATTAGACAAAAGTTCTCCAAATACCATTGCTTCAGTAAATACACCTAATTCTTTCACACATAATGTTTGGCCATCGGATGATGGTAATTATATTTACACTACTGATGAACAGGGGGGAGCTTTCGTAACAGCATATAATGTAGAGGATCTAAATAATATTTATGAAGTAGATAGGCTTCAAACTAATCCTGGGTCAAATTCAATTCCTCATAATTCATTTGTTGATGGAAATTTTTTAGTTACTTCATATTATACTAATGGAACAGTAGTATATGATATTACACATCCCGATAATATGGTTGAAGTTGCATACTATGATTCATATTTGGGATCGGGATGGGGGTTTTATGGATGTTGGGGAACATATCCTTATTTACCTTCTGGAAATATTATTTCTTCAGATGTTAATAGTGGCACTAATGGTGGGGGTAAATTATTAATCTATTCTAGAGAATTTCAACAAGCTTGTCAGTTGGAAGGTAATGTAACTGATCAATCTAATGGAAATCCTATTTCAAATGCTTCTATTTCTATTATTAACACCAATTTTACATCCTCATCAAATCTTAATGGTTTTTATCAGGCTTCAACACTTGATTCAGGTTATTTTCATGTTGTTTTTTCTGCTTTTGGATATGAAAATGATACCTTGGGTATATACTTAAGTAATGGAATAATTTCTAATCTTAATGCTAGTTTAAATCCAACATGTAATTTTCCAAAACCTGATAGTTTACATGTATTTGATATTATTGATACTCGAGTAAAAATTGGATGGAAAAATATGAACTCATCTGAGTGTAGAGTTTTGAAGTATTATGTAAGATTTAGAGAAGTGGGCTCTCCAAATTGGATAACTCGCTCTGCTGGTGCTGGAAGTGGTTTATGTAATTATGGATTAAACAATACAGAAAAACAATTAATTAATTTATCTCCAAGTACAACATATGAATTTAAGTTGAAGGCATTTTATTGCGGTGGTGGTTCTTCGGGGTATTCATCGCCTATTCAGTTTACAACGGCTGATATATGTCCAGACATGATTAATTTAACAGCATCTACATTTAATTTTAATCCTGGAAAAGTGAGATTTGATTGGGATATTTTTGATCCCTATACATTTGCTAGAGTAAAGTACAGAATTGATACTTTTAATTCTTCTTGGCAGAATGTAGGAGGTTTTGGAATTTATTATCCGCTCTCTTCAATTAATGCTTTTGGATTAATACCTGGAAATACCTACAGAGCACATGGAAGATTGTTTTGTGATTCTAATATTACAGCCTATCGCTCTATTTCTTGGACCAATCCTCCAATTTTTTGGTCTCAACCTAATTCTCCTATAAGAGAAGGGATTGAATCAGAAATTAATGGTTTACAGGTCTTTCCAAACCCATCAGATGGTAATTTTAATCTAGTCTATAATATAAATGAGTTAACTAATTTTTCGATCACTATTACAAATGTGATAGGAGAGAAGGTGTACCAAAAAAATTATCATGACTATATCGGAGAGATTAACTTAAATATTGCATTAAGTAGCTTGAGTTCATCCATTTATTTTTTAAAGATAGTAGATGGGGCCTATACCCAAACAAAGAAGATAGTAATAGAATAATTTTATTGGAATTCAGAATTAGAATCTTCTGAAACATCATCATTCTTAATCTTTGATCTTTTAGAATTTGATTTGAAGTTTAGTTTTCCAAATGTATATTTAAAACTTATTCCAATGGAAGTAAATTTACTTGTTCTCTCAGATGTTTGATTAAAATTATCTCCACTTAAATCAGTAGTCCAAACTTTATCACCATTTTTAGCAAAAGGCTCAACAAGTCTAATTCCTATTGATCCTCTTTTATTTTTAAATTCTTTTTTAATTCCAAAGCTCATCATTGAAAAGCTAGTTGATGTTCCCTGAAGAGTTTGTGATGGCGATCTAGCGAATCCAAAACCTTCTGCTTTCCAATTATTCTTTAGTTTTAGGGTGATTCCAAAATTGTAATTATAAAGCAAAGCCGTTCTGTTTTCACTTGCAAACCTATTATCTTCAGCCTCATAGTTATATAGGTTAAATCCTCCTCTTAAGGTCAAGTCATTAAATCGTATAGATCCATAGTAATTAAAACCTAATCTTGTACTACTTCCAATATTTTCATAGGTAGTTATAGATACATCATCTTGAATCCTTAAAAAGGATTCAATCAGATCGTCACTTTGTTTATAATACACATAATAACTTCCTTGGTATTTTCTTCCAAAGCTATTATAACCAAACTCTAATTGTTTTGTAGTAGATGGTGTTAAATCTGGATTTCCAACAGTAATATTTTTATTATTTGTAATGTTTGTATTAGTATTTATATAGCTACTACTAGGTCTTGATATTCTTGAGTTATAGCTTAACTTGAAGCTTTTACCCATGCTTAACTTTTTTGAAAAAGTTAAATTTGGTAGTATGTTGTCGTAATTTTTTGAAAAAGGATCCTCAGAATTATTTTCCCAATTTCCTTCAATATTTGTGTGTTCGTATCTAGTACCTGCTTTTAGACTAAAATCATTTGGTAAATTAATATTTGTAGATAGATAAGCCGCATTAACTGTTTGAGTATAATTAAATATCTCATTATCAAAAACAAAATCTATACTATCAGATCGAGTTTCATAATCCATTTCTTGATCTCTAATTATCATTTTACCTCCAACCTCAATAATATGATCATTTATGGGATGGGTATAATCAACTTGAAAGGTGTGTTCAAAGTTTTGTTCGTCGTTGATATTTTTTCTATTTATAAGATTATTGTATTCGCTGATATCGGTAACATTTTCTCTAATTCTACTACCTAACTGATAAGATAGGCTAAGTTCTTTTTCTTCATTATCTTCAAATGTTTTGGTGTAATCAGTATTCCAACTAACATTATTTCTAACACTTGTTGATTCTAAATAGGAATTGTAATTGTAATTTGTATCAACTCCATTATAATCTACTATAGTAGTATTTTCTGAAGGTGTATTCCTTCCTCTAAAATTTATATCAGATGAGATAGAATTGTATGCATTAATATCATAGTACATATTAATTCCAGATCCATACCCAATCCATTGACTCTCACTTACACCATCATTTGTCAAAACATTAGTATCACCATTATCATTCCAATCTTCTCTTAAATAAGTAGTATTTCCTTCTCTAGGCCAGCTATACCATGCATTTCCTCTTGCAGATAAACTAAAACGTCCTTTTCCTAGAGTAAGGTTAAAGCCATTCTTATTATTTCTAGTACCAAATGATCCATCAACAGAAGCTTTATAGCCATCAATTACTTTTTTCTGAGTGATTATATTTACAATTCCGGCTTCCCCTTCACCATCATATTTAGCGCCAGGGGAGGTGATAATTTCAACGCTTTTGATCTCATCTGCTGGAATCATTTGTAAAGCACTTGCTAGATCTCCAGTTAAGAACGAAGATGCTTTTCCGTTAAGAAGAAACTTTATTTGTTTTGAACCTCTTAGTTCAACGTTCCCATCAAAATCAACTGATAGCATAGGAGCTTTCCTTAAAACGTCTGTTGCGTCTTCTGAAGCGCCATTATCATCATTTTCTGCATTATATATTATTTTATCAAGCTTTGATTCGTAAACAGGCTTTTGTTCATCAATAGTTATTTCTGAAAGCATCTCTGAACTAACTTCTAATTTTATTTCCTTTAAATTAATATCGGGATCTTTTTTAGTTAGCTTGAATTCTACCTCTTTAGCTTTATATCCTAAATAGTTTATTTTTAATATATAGTCACCAGTTAAAATACCAGTCATACTGAACTTTCCATTTTGACCAGAAATTGTTCCTTCTATAATTTTATTCCATTTTGCGTTTGTAACGCTAATATTTGCATATTCTAAACCTTCTCCAGTATTAGAATCGATTATTTTACCACTAACATTTCCTCTGAAGTATGAAGACTTTTTCTTAGAACCAAATCCGGAGAAGTCTCCTCCAAATCCTTTTCCACCACCTCTTTGCCCAAGTGACAATAATGGTATTAATAGAATTATTAAAAGTATAGTTTTTTTCAAATTATTTAAATTTTACATGACATACCAAAGAGTGACTTTTCTTTGATAATATCGGCAACACCTTCAGGAACCATATGTTCCCATGTTCCTGTTTCACAGGATTTAATTTTCTTTAAAACATCTCTAGAATAAATACCTAATATTTCTTTTTCGTAATCTAAGTCTTCAATTCTTTTATTGTTTGTAAGATATTTATAAATTGATTTAGCTCTAGGATGGACAGTAATATTTTTACTATTTATTAGTTCTTTATCAGAAGAGGGTTGAGAAGGGTATAAATAAATTTTAATATCTCTTGTAAGCATTATTCCAAAGGCTTCCATGATACCCCCATTTAGATTTCTGTAGTATTTTTCTTCAAACATCTCCACTAGATTATCAACACCAATTATTAGTCCCAGCCTTCTATCTGTATATCTAGATAAATATTCACACAATTTATAGTATTTCTTATAATTAGAGATCATCACTGTATATCCAAGAGAACATAAAATATCTGCTCTATCAAGAAAATCTCTTTCATCCAGCTGTCCATCAGACATAAGATTAGAAAGTGTAATTTCAAACAATAATTGTATGTTTTCTTTCTCTACTTTTTTGTTTTCTTCAAATTTGCCTAATGCTTTAGAAAGCATATCAATATTAACTTTTGTAACTGGTCTAAAACTACCTCTTAGTATTAAAATATTTTTTTGGAATAATACATCCGATGGATATTTGTTTTTCCCATCTGGGGTAAAAATAACGGCATTGGTCATTCTTTCCTTTACAAGAGTAAGACTTAGTAGTCTATTATCAATATTTTCAAAATCTGGTCCAAGAACTTCAACCATATCTATTTCAAAATTTTCTCTAGAAAGATTATCAAATAATTGATTTAGTATTTCCTTGGGATCAGATTCATTAAAGCAGGCAAACATAAGGTTGGTTCCAATAATTCCGATTGTTTCTTGTTGTATTCTAGCTTCTTGATCTTTTAATCTAACGTGTATTAAAAAATCATTCGGTTCCTTTTCTGGATCTAATTGAAATCGAAGGCCAATCCAGCCATGACCACTAATAGTTCTATCATAATTAATTGTAGTTACTGTGTCGGCAAAAACAAAATACCTTGTGTCCTTGTGTTCTTTTCTATTAAGTCTTTTTTCAAGTAATCCATATTCCTGATCAAGCATTTTATTAAGTCTTGATTTACACACATATCTACCATCAGACTCCTTTCCGTATATAGCATCAGAAAAGTCTCTATCGTAGGCCGACATAGTTTTAGCTATAGTTTTGGATGCACTTCCAACTCTGAAAAATTGTCTTGCTACTTCCTGTCCTGCTCCAATTTCAACAATTGAGCCGTATATAGTTTTATCTTTATTAATTCTAATGGCTTTTTGGCCAGGGGTGAGGATAATTTGTTTATTCATTATTGAATATTGATAATTAACAAAATTATAATAGTTATTTTAATTTAAGCTATATTTATAAGTAATAATTCTTATTAATTATATATAATTTTACATCATTAAAATAATTGAATGGAAATAACATTTTTAGGTACAGGAACATCTCAAGGAGTACCAGTTATTGGCTGTGATTGTGAAGTTTGTTTATCTACAAATCCTAAGGATAAAAGGTTAAGGTCTTCTATTTTAATAAATGTAGATGGAAATACTTTAGTTGTTGATACCGGACCTGATTTCAGACAACAAATGTTAAGAGAAAAAGTTAATAAACTAGATGCTGTTTTATTTACTCATTCCCATAAGGATCATACTGCAGGATTAGATGATATAAGATCTTATAATTTCAGGTCTAAAAGACCAATGGAAATTTTTTGTTCTAATGATGTTTTATCTGCCTTAAAAATGGAGTTTTCATATATTTTTGCTGATTTTAAATATCCTGGTGTTCCAAAGGTTAATGTTAATCTTATTGATAACACTGATTTTAAGATTAATAATACCATTATAACGCCAATTAAGGCTTTACATCACAAATTACCTGTTCATGGTTTTAGAATTAAAGACTTTGTTTATTTAACAGACGTTAGTGAAATCTCAGATGATGAAAAGAAAAAGATGTTAAATGCTGATGTTATTGTTTTAGATTCATTAAGAAAAGAACCTCACTTGTCTCATTTATGTTTACAGCAATCTATTGATTTAATTAAAGAACTTAGCCCCAAGAAAGCATTTCTTATTCATATAAGTCATTTAATGGGTTTACATGATGAAATTAATGCACAAATTCCTTCAAATATTTCCCTAGCTTACGATGGATTAAAAATTGCTATTTAAGTCTTATATTTGCAACATACACAAAATTATCATGAAAAACTTCCTTTTACTTTGTTTAACTATATTAATTTCTACTAATCTTTATTCTACTACATGTAATCACGATCACCATGATGATTTTGAAGTAAGGTATATTTCTGAAGATATGCAAATGAATAATCAAGTTCAGGAGAACTTACGTAATCAATTTGCTTGGCAAGAATTTTTATCTAATAATCCTACTTGGTTTACTTACTTCAATGAATATAATTATAAGCCTCATCGTGCTTTTGGTACACCAATAGATCTTACAAATGGTTCAACTGTTGAACAAAAGTTTCAAAATTTTATTTCCAGCGATTTGTCTGTTTTTAATATTCCACAGACACTAACCTTAACTAGAAAAACTGAGAATAAAAAATATATTAATCTAGACTATACCCAATACTATAATAATTTGGAGGTTATCGATAGTAGGTTATATGCAAAATTTTCTTTAGATCACCAGCTAGTTGCTTTTGGTTTAGATGTTTTTTCTGATATTTCAATTGGTATTATTCCATCAATTTCTCAAACTGATGCAATTAATTCTGCTTCACAAAATATTAGTTCCCCTGTTTTTGACACTAGTGTTGAAGATGACCTCAAAATTCTTCCAGTTCCAAGAAATAATAAATACGAATATCATTTAGTATATACTGTTCGTGTTTCTACAAAATTAACTCATGGTCCTGCTGATTATATATGTTATGTAGATGCAAATAATGGAGAACTTCTGATGAGGATTAATACCGTTTTATATGAGGCACCTCCAGTAGCAAATGTTCATGTCGAAGGTGAGGTATATACAACACACCCTTACAACCCTTCCTCTGTTGAGGATTTTACTAGTCTTAGAGTACAAAAAAATGGAAGTAACTACTACACAGATAATCTTGGAAATGTTAATGTTCCTGGAACTGGAAACGCAACTTTTTCTTTAGAGGGTCTATTTACTGAAGTTCAAACAAATAATAATACTCCTTTATTTAGTTCAAATTTATCTAATACAAATGTCACTTTTGACAATTCAAATTCAACAATTCAAGAAAGAACTGCCTTTTATGCTGTAAATAAAATTCATGGTCACCTAAAGTCAGTTTTTCCTACATTTACTGGTCTTGATTATGCCATTGAAACTAATATTGATGTACAAGGAAGTTGTAATGCTTACTATAATGGAACAATTAATTTTTATGCAGAAGGAAATGGTTGTAATGCAACAGCCAAAATTACTGATGTAGTTTATCACGAATATGGTCATGGAATTAATAATTATAGATATGGTTCTGGAATGTGGAATGGGGGGTTAAATGAAGGTTATGCTGATATTTGGGCTATTTCATTAACTCAAAGTCCTGTTTTAGGATATGGATGGGATTTATCAGATCCAACAGTTTATGTAAGAAGATATGACCAAAATAGAAAAGTTTATCCCCAAGATTTAGTTGGTCAAGTTCATGCTGATGGAGAAATCATTGCTGGTGCTTTTTGGGATACTTATTTGAATTTAGGAAATATGCAACAAATGTTAGATTTGTTTAAATACACTTTTGATGGTGCTCCTGATGGACCTAATGGAACTGAGGGTATTATTTATACAGATGTACTGGTTGAAGTTTTATTTGCTGATGATAACGACGCAAACTTGACCAATGGTACTCCAAATGATATTGCAATAATTCAAGCATTTGCTCTTCATGGAATCACACTACTATCTAATGCTGTTATAGCTCATTCTCCAATTTCAATGGCACCTGGAAATATAGATATTAACATAAGTGCTAATATTTCCTCAACATATTCTTGGGCTCTTGCTAGCGCTAATTGTTTTTATAGAATAAATGATAATCCAAATTGGAATAATTTGTCAATGACTGCAAATGGAAATAATTATACAGCAACTATTCCTGCTCAACCAAATGGAAATATTGTTGCATATTACATTTCATTGACAGACAATTATGGTTTTGAATCTGGAATAAATCCCCAAGAATCAAATGTGATACCTATAAAAGATGCAAACTTACCATTCTTTGTTATGGTAGGTTATGAACTTTATGAAGAAGAAGATTTTGATTTTAATGTTGGATTTTGGCAAACAGGTCACCCATCTGATATTGCCACAACAGGTATGTGGGAGATAGGTTCTCCAATAGGCTCCTATGATGATCCAAGTACATTATCTGGGATGGTTCAACCGGCATATCAGCATACTCCAAATGGTTATGCTTGTGCATTTACTCAAAATGCCTCATCTATAAACGATGGAATTGGAGCAAATGATGTAGATGGTGGACATACTACTTTATTTTCTCCTTACTATAATTTAACAAACTATACTAATCCAGCATTTACCTATTGGAGGTGGTATACAAATAGTCCCGCTGGTGGTGCTAATCCTGGTGCTGATTGGTGGCAAGTAATGATTACTGATGATGGTATCAATTGGGAATATGTTGAAAATACTTTAAGTTCTGACTTAAGTTGGAGAAGAAATGCTTTTAGAGTAAAGGATTATGTTAATCTTAC
>CAZJXE010000034.1:8363-9683 GCA_964549835.1 uncultured Weeksellaceae bacterium | reverse complement strand
TTTGGATACGGATCATGAGTAATATAGTAGCTATAGTTGGAAGGCCAAATGTTGGAAAATCAACATTATTTAATAGACTTACACAAACACGTCAGGCTATTACAGATGAAATTAGTGGTGTTACAAGAGACAGGCATTATGGAAAGTGTGAATGGATAGGACAAGAATTTTCTGTAATTGATACTGGAGGCTATGTTGATGGTTCAGATGATATTTTTGAAAAAGAAATAAGAAAGCAAGTTCAACTTGCCATTGATGAGGCTAATGTAATTCTATTCTTAGTTGACGCCAAGGATGGAATAACAGATTTAGATCAATCTGTAGTTGATATTTTAAGAAAATCAAACAAAAAAGTTGTTCTTGCTGTTAATAAAGTTGACAATACTCAACTTTTAGAAGAGGCTGTTGAATTTCATAACTTAGGGATGGGAGATTATATTCCTTTTTCCTCAATAAGTGGAAGTGGAACCGGAGAGTTACTTGATGAGTTAGTTAAACATTTTGAAGATGAAATTGAAAAAGAAGATGATAATCTGCCAAAATTTGCTGTAATTGGAAGACCAAATGTTGGAAAATCTTCTTTTATAAATGCACTTTTAGGAAAAGATCAAAATATAGTTACTGATATTGCCGGAACAACAAGAGATTCGTTAAATACAAGGTTTAATAAGTTTGGTTTTGATTTCACACTTGTAGATACTGCTGGAGTGCGTAAAAAAAGAAACGTACATGAAAACTTAGAGTTCTATTCAGTTATGAGATCTGTTCGTGCTATTGAGCACTCAGATGTCTGTATATTAATGATTGATGCAAGTACAGGATTTGAATCACAGGACCAACGAATTTTTCATATTGCAGATAGAAATAAAAAAGGAATAGTAATTCTAGTAAACAAATGGGATTTAAAAGATAAATCAACTGTAACTGCTAATGAAGTAGAGGAGAAAATTAGAAAAAAGATTGCCCCATTTTCAGATGTGCCAATTTTATTTATTTCAGTTTTGGAAAAACAAAGATTATTGAAAGGTTTAGAAACAGCTATAGAGGTATTTAAGAATAGAGCTCAAAGAATAAGTACATCTAAATTAAATGATATCATTTTACCATTTATTCAAAAAGTGCCTCCACCGGCTATTAAAGGAAAATATATTAAAATTAAGTATTGTACACAATTGCCAACGCCGACTCCAACTTTTGCTTTTTTTGCTAATCTACCTCAGTACATTAAAGAGCCTTACAAGAGGTATATAGAAAATAAATTAAGGGAGTGTTTTGATTTTTCAGGTGTTCCAATTCATATTTATTTTAGAAAAAAATAAT
>CAZJXE010000034.1:0-8263 GCA_964549835.1 uncultured Weeksellaceae bacterium | reverse complement strand
GAGTGTTTTGATTTTTCAGGTGTTCCAATTCATATTTATTTTAGAAAAAAATAATCTCTTATACTATGCGATGCATAGTTTTTAGATTTTCATAATTTAATTTTATAAAATGAAAACAAAAATTAAATTTATTATTGCTCTAATTTTATTTTCTTCGTGTGGAGATGTTGCTCTTAAATTTCCTCAACCGACATATCTAAAAAATATAGAAAAAATTCCTAATAAATTTCACGGTAGTTTTGAAAGGATTGATGATAAGGAGGATACTATTAAATATAAAATTTTTGAAAGTTTTGCTCTTATTGATAATGATACCTTAAAATTAAGTTCAGAAGACTTAATTGTAAAATATCAAAACAATAATCTATTTGTTAATTTAAAAAATGATGATTATTATAATCTATATGTTTTGAGCCGTTTCAACTATTTTAATTCTGATTCAATACAAATAAAAACTTTTAGCTTTAATGATGCGCCTGCCCACCATTACACAAAAAAGAATGGAGAAACTGATATTCCTTCAATTATAAAATATATGTTAAATAATAAATTTTCTTATGTTGAATCAATTATTGATACAACATTAGAATCTAATTATGATGTCTTTTCAGACACTTTAAATTCAAATCAGATTAATACTTTGTTGAATTGGGATGGGTATGCATATCGATTAAAGTTTGAAAAACACTAAATAAATTCAGCTTTTCTAGAGTAATCAAATATTTTTTTTGTATATTGAGCTAAAGAGTTTTTTATGAAAAAGATATTTTGGTCGATTTGTTTCTTGTTGTTTTTTAGCACTTTATATGCTCAAGAAAAAGTTTTTGAATTTAAAGATTCAAGAACTTCAATAACAAATAAGTCTGAAAACTCTAAGTACTTAAATTTCAATAAAAAGAATCTTTTTAACAATTTAAATAATAGTCCAAGTTTTTTTCTGCCTTTAATTGATGAAAGTTTTATTGTGGTTAAACTTAAAGAATTTTCGGTTATTGATAAAAACCATACACTCATTCTTGAAACTGATAATGGTCAGGAAATTCAACCATTTTATTCAGATTTACAATCTTTTTATATTAAACTTAATGATGAAATTATTGGAACACTTTTATCATTTAATGATAACTTGATTATTACATATAAAATTGATAATAGACAGTTTGAAATTAATAAGATTGATGATGAAATTATTTTATTTGACGTTAATGACTGCATTTATGAAAATAGTTTTTCATGTGCTGTGGAAAATGAATTTGAAGAAATATCATCTTCAAACTCGTCTTCAATATCAACTAACCCAGACTGCATAGAGTTGGCTATTGAAATAGATCAATATACTAGAAATACATTTTTTTCTAATACAGCCGCAAGCACATGGGCTCATGCAATAATTGCTGGGGTAAGTCAAGTTTATTTTGGTGAGATAAATGTTCATATTAATGTTGTAAATACAATTATATGGAATACTACTGACCCTTATGCTTCAATTATAAATGATGCAGGTACAATGCTTACAGCTTTAAGAAATCATTGGACTGCAAATAATGGTTCCATTTCTAGGGATATTGTTCATTTATTGACTAAACGTTCAAACACAGGAACAGGAGGAATTGCATATGTTGATGTATTGTGTAATTATTCCTGGGGTTATGCCTTTAGCTCTGATCTGAATTCCAATACAAGTTTTAGTTTTCCAAACCCATCATACACATGGAATCTTTTTGTTGTTGCTCATGAGATTGGCCATAATGTAGGGTCGAGTCATACTCACTGGTGTGGTTGGGCTCCTGAGCCTGCACTTGGATTTTCTGGAGGTCCCATTGATAATTGTGTAAGTGTAGAAGGAAGTTGTCCAGATAACCCAACTCCACAAGTTGGAACAATAATGAGCTATTGTCATACAACAAGCTCTGGGGCATTAATTGACTTTCACCCAGTTGTAATTTCACAAGCTTTAAATCCTGGAGTAAATGGTGCTAGTTGTTTAACTGCATGCCCTTTTTATGGATGTACTGATTCTACAGCATTAAACTATGACCCTCTTGCTACAGTGGATGATGGTTCATGTATTTATCCTCCTGTTTCTTTAACAGCAACAGTTTCAGATATAAGTTGTTATGGTCAAACAGATGGTTATATTAATCTACATGTAATTGGAGGTGCCTCCCCTTATACCTATCTGTGGAGCAATGGTTTAATATCTGAAGATATTTACAATCTTTCTTCTGGAACATATTCTGTAGTTGTAACAGACTCTTTAAATCAACAAGCTACTGCATCGTTTAATATTATTGAGCCTGATTCCTTATACACTAACTATACAGTTATAAATGCATCTGGTCCTGGAGTTAATGATGGAGCAATTTATTCATACACATTTGGAGGTACACCACCGTATACATATTATTGGTTGTCAAGTTATGTTAATGACACTACACAACATCTATTAAATATTCCCCCTGGATCATACACTTCATATATATTGGATGCAAATGGTTGTTTTACCTATGAATTAATTACAGTTAGTTATGATTCTATAGTTTATGGATGTACAGATTCTACTGCTATGAATTATGATTCTTTAGCTACGGTAGATGATGGTTCATGCATTTATTGTATATATGGCTGTATGGATTCAACAGCAACAAATTTTAACCCACTAGCTACTTGTGATGATGGGTCATGTTCATATAGTTCAAATTGTAATTCACCAAATCCGACTGGCCTGTACGCATATGATATTATTGACACTAGAGCAAAAATAGCATGGAATAATATGAATGATCCAAATTGTATGGTTTGGAAATATTTTGTTAGGTATCGTGAAGTGGGGACAAGTCAGTGGACAACAAAATCAGCTGGAGTAGGTAATGGACTTTGTAATTTTGGCTTGAATACAGTTTCTAAGCAACTACTTAACTTAATTCCATCTACTACTTATGAGTTTAAAATGAAGGCATTTTATTGCGGTGGAACAACATCTAATTATTCATCTCCTGTACAGTTCACTACAAAGGATATTTGCCCAGATATGACTAATTTATCCGTACAAACATTTGGTTATAACCATTCAAAAGCAAAATTTAGTTGGGATACAACTGGAACTTATGTTTTTGCTAGAATATTGTTAAGAGTTGATACCGCTGGAGCCTCATGGCTAACAGCTGGTGGTTTTGGGGTTTATTACCCTACACTATATGTTAATAAGTTTGGGCTTCAATCAGGACAGTCCTACAGAGCGCAAGGAAGAACATTTTGTGACCCAAATATTACAGCATATAGATCACCAAATTGGACAAGTCCTATTTTTTGGAATCAACCCGGAACTTTGCCAATAAGAAATAGTGGGGGAGATAAAATTGAAAATTTAAGTGTCTACCCAAATCCATCAATTGATATTTTTAATATTGAATTTAACATACATGAACTGTCAGAGGTTTTTATTGAAGTTAAAAATATTTTGGGAACAACAGTACACAGTCATTCCTCAGAAAAACTGATTGGAAACTTTACTAGAAAAATTGATTTGACTAGTTTTTCAAAAGGGACTTATCTTTTACAAATAAAAATAGGTGCAGATTTTTACTTTAGAAAGTTAATTTTAAATTAATCTATAGTTGATTTCCATATATATCAGAAAGGCTAACAAGTTCAATTACAAAAATTAAAGTAGATCCTGGAGGAATAGGAGAGCCCTCAGGACTACTATTTCCATATGCAAGTTTAGCAGGTATAAAGAAACGATATTGATCGCCAATAGACATTAACTCTATTCCTTCATGTAGTCCTTTTATAGTACCATTTGGAGCATTTAAAGGAAAAGTAACGGGTTCTTTTTCTATAGAGCTATCATATACTTCTCCATCAATAAATGATGCTTGATAGTGAATCGTTACAACATTTTCCTTTTGAGCTTTAAGACCTCTGTTTCCAAGTTTTAATACTTCATATTGAAGACCAGAATTGGTAGTTTTAACTTCTTCTCTAGTTGCATTTTCTTTTAAGAACTCTTCACCCTTTTTTAATGCATCAGCAGCTTGTTCATATTTTAAATCTTCAGAAAGTTTAAAGAAATAATCATTTAAAATTGAATCTGTTCCCAATAATTCAATGTCAAGTTTTTTATTGTAAATTACATCATTAAATCCTTTTGCGACAGAATTACCATCAATTTCTTTAAGACTGTGCTTTTCTTTCATTGTAGTTGCAATATTTACTCCAATAGAATATGAAAATCTCTCAAGCTCTGTTTCTGGTGTCTTATAATTTTGATTTTGACTACAAGAAGAAATTAAAATTGATAAAGAAATTGCAGTAATTTTAAGTGTTTTCATGATTTAATAATTTGTTTACAAAAATACATTTATTGTTTAAATTTTATATGTAGAAAAATACTCATTTTTTTATATTTGAGCAATCATAGTATGAAGATAACAAAAACTAATATAGAGGGACTTATCATTATTGAGCCTGATGTTTTTCAAGATTCCAGAGGAGCTTTTTTTGAAAGTTGGAATAAAAAAAGTTTTGAAGAAATTGGAATAAATGAAAATTTTGTTCAAGACAATCAGTCTATTTCTTCAACGGGAGTATTAAGAGGCTTACATTTTCAAAACCCTCCTTTTGCTCAAGCAAAGCTTGTAAGTGTCATCAAAGGTTCAGTATTAGATGTTGCAGTTGATTTAAGAAGTAATTCTACTACTTATGGAATGCATTACAGTGTTGAGTTAAATCAAAATAATCATAAATTGTTTTTCATCCCTAAAGGTTTTGCCCATGGCTTTGTTGCACTAGAAGATGATACTATTTTCAGCTATAAGTGTTCTAATTTTTATAATAAAGATTCGGAAGAAAGTTTGCTTTGGAATGACAAAGATCTTGCTATTAGCTGGCCAATAGATAATCCAATAGTTTCAGATAAGGATGCCATGGCTAAATCATTTAATGATTTTAAAAGTAAATTTAATGATTAAGAAATATTCCTTTCCTGTATCAATTTTTTTGTTTTTATTTTCAATTTTCTTTCTTTCTTCTTCTTATTTAAATAACTCTGATAATATTCATCAACAAGGTTTTAATAGTAAATATAATGTATACTCTGTTCTAAAGCCTAATGATCTTAAATTTGCTGATGAATTAGTCCCTAACACTTCTTTGGATGTTTGGGAAAGATTAGACAAAGAATTATTAAAAAATATTTATTGGCAATCAAATACTTTATTGTATTTCAAAAGAGCAAATAAATATTTTCCAATCATTGAAGAGATTTTAGCCAAAAATAATATTCCTGATGATTTCAAATATTTAGCATTAATAGAGAGTGGATTTGAATATACTGTTTCTCCCTCTGGAGCGGCAGGTTTTTGGCAAATAATGCGAGGAACAGCTAGAGAATATGGTTTAGAAGTAAATTATGCTATTGATGAAAGATATAATTTGCGAAAATCTACTGAGGCAGCATGTAGTTATTTGCGAAAAGCATATGATGAATTTGGTAGTTGGACTATGGCAGCGGCATCATATAATATGGGTATCAATGGAGTTAGAAGAAAAATAGAAAAACAAGAGACAAATAATTATTTTAATCTTCATTTAAATGATGAAACCTCTAGATATGTTTTTAGGATAATTGTTATAAAAGAAATTATGGAAAACCCAAGAAAATATGGTTTTGTTTTTAGAGATAATGATCTTTATACTCATCCTCAGGTAAAACAAATTAGGGTAGATTCTACTATTGATAATCTTTATTCTTTTGCAAAAGACCATAATATAAATTATAAGATTTTGAAAAAATATAATCCCTGGTTAAGAATTTCAAAATTACCTGATGAGTCTAGAAGAGTATATTATATAGATATTCCAATTAAATCAGATGAATTGATTTTTGAAGATTTAGTTGTAGATGAAAGTCTAAAATAAAAAATGCAAAATCAAGAGGATTTTATAACAATTTATGGAGCTAGAGTCCATAACTTAAAAAATGTTAATCTAAAAATACCTAGAAACAAACTTGTTGTGATTACTGGTAAAAGCGGAAGTGGTAAATCATCACTTGCCTTTGATACCATTCATGCAGAAGGGCAAAGAAGATACTTAGAAACTTTTAATGCCTATGCAAGACAATTTATTGGAAACATGAAACGTCCTGATGTAGACAAGATTACTGGGCTAAGCCCTGTAGTTGCAATTGAGCAGAAAACAACATCAAAAAACCCCAGATCAACTGTGGGAACAATTACCGAAATATATGATTATTTAAGGTTGTTGTACTCTAGGATAGGCGTTGCTTATTCGTATATTACAAATGAAAAAATGATAAGCTTCACTGATGCTCAAATTCTTGATTTACTATTCAAAGATTTTAATGATACATCAATTTCTATACTTTCACCAATTATCAGATCTAGAAAAGGTCATTATCAGGAGCTTTTTTATAAACTATCTAAGCAAGGATATGTTAAAGTTAGAGTTGATGGTGAAGTAATAGAAATTAGCCCTAATTTAAAACTAGATAGGTATAAAACTCATGATATAGAGGTTGTTATAGATAGATTAAAAGTCAATTCTAAAAATAAAAAAAGAGTTTTAGCATCAATAAAATTAGCTTTAAATATGGGAGATGGTGTTTTAATGATTACTTCTCCAAAGCTTAAGTCACCTAGGTTTTTTAGTAGAAACCTAATGTGTCCAACTTCAGGAATTGCCTATAAAAATCCTGAGCCTAGCTCTTTTTCATTCAATTCCCCAAGAGGCTCATGTAAAGAGTGTAATGGATTAGGCACATATAAGTCTGTAGATTTAGATAAAATTATTCCAAATAAAGCTTTAAGTATTAATAAAGGAGCAATAGCTCCTTTAGACAATAAGAACTCACAATGGATAATAAATCAGCTTGAAATTATTGGCAAAAAATATAATTTTTCTTTAAATACTCCAATTAATGAAATAAGTGAAGAAGCTCTTGATATAATTTTATATGGGTTAAAAGACGATATAAAAGTTAAATTAAAGGCGGCTGGAATTTCTAAAAAATATAAGATTGATTTTTTGGGAATTGTCAACTTTATTGAAGAGCAATCAACATATAGTTCAGTTAAAAGTATTGAAAGATGGGCTAATAAATATATGTCTTCAAAAAACTGTAAGTCTTGTAAAGGTAGTAGGTTAAACATTCAATCCTCAAACTTTAAGGTTGCAAATAAAACAATAACTGATGTGGTCAAAATGGATATTGATAATCTTAAAAAATGGTTTTTATCACTTAATCTAGCTTTAGAAAAAAAACACAAAATTATCGCCGATCAAATAATAAAGGAATTGTTAACTAGAGTACAATTTATTATTGATGTTGGACTTTCTTATTTATCTCTTGATAGAACTTCTAAAACACTCTCTGGAGGAGAAGCTCAGAGGATTAGATTAGCAACACAAATTGGTACTCAGCTTACAAATGTTTTATATATTCTAGATGAACCTAGTATTGGTCTTCATCAAAAGGATAATAGAAGACTAATTGATTCACTGAAAAAACTTAGAGATATAGGTAATTCTGTTATTGTTGTGGAACATGATAAAGATATGATTTGCAATGCTGATTATATTATTGATATGGGGCCAGATGCTGGTGTTCATGGAGGAGAAATAGTTGCTGAAGGATCATTTAATCAAATTTTAAAAGGAAAAAATATTACCTCCGATTTTTTAAATGGAAAAGAAGAAATTAGTATTCCTATTAATAGAAGAAAAGGTAATGGTAAATTTTTAGAATTATTTTCTGCCAGGGGAAATAATTTAAAACATGTTGACCTTAAGGTTCCTTTGGGTTTGTTTTGTTGTGTCACAGGTGTGTCTGGCAGTGGAAAGTCATCTCTTGTTAATGAGACATTGTACCCTATTTTAAATAAATATTTTTATAGGGGTGAAAAGAATCCACTTCCTTATGAAAAAATTAAAGGAATTGAAAACATTGATAAAGTTATAGAAATTAATCAAGCTCCAATTGGAAGAACTCCAAGGTCAAATCCTGCTACCTATACTGGAGTTTTTACTGACATTAGAGATTTGTACTCTAATTTAGAACAATCAAAAATTCGAGGATATAAATCCGGAAGATTTTCATTTAATGTTGTTGGTGGTAGATGTGAAGTATGTAAAGGGGCGGGCAAAAAAACAATTGAAATGAATTTTTTGCCCGATGTAATGGTACACTGTGAAGATTGTAATGGTAAAAGATATAATAAAGAAACTTTAGAGGTTAGGT
>CAZJXE010000033.1:6828-9734 GCA_964549835.1 uncultured Weeksellaceae bacterium | reverse complement strand
TGATGACAATTGCTAATTATATCTTCTGAAATTCTCTCAGAAAGTCTTTCATCAAAAACAAAATTTTTACCTAAAAATTTATTTTCAATATTTTCATTTTCATTTATTTGTCTAACATAATCAATGATTCCTCCATGCAATTGACTAACATTATTAAAACCATAATTTTTAAGATACGCTGATGCTTTTTCACACCTAATTCCTCCAGTGCAGTACAAAAGAATTGGTTCATTTTCCTTGCCGTTTAATTCTTTTCTAACTGTAGGTAGTTCTTCCTTGAATGTCTCAACATCTGGGCAAATTGCCCCTTTAAACCGTCCTATTTCACTTTCATAATGATTTCTCATATCAACTATTGTAGCCCCATTATCAATAGCATCGTTCCATTGTTGGGCTGTAAGATGTTTACCAACATTTGTAACGTCATAATCATTTTGAGATAAACCATCAGCAACAATTTTATTTCTAACCTTAATTGTTAACTTAAAAAATGATTTTCCATCATCTTCTACTGCAATTTTAAAAGGAATGTCTTTTAACTCAACAATAGTATTTAAGTCTTTAACAAAGTTTTTCCAGTTAAATTCAGGCACACTCATTTGTGCGTTAACCCCTTCTTTTGCTACATAAATTCTTCCAAATGCTTGAAATGAATTCCATTTAGCAAACAAAACATCTCTAAAGTGAGCTGGGTTTTGAATAATAACATACTTATAAAAAGAGACTGTTACTCTTTTAAATGTCTCCTCATTTAGGCGCTTAATCGCTTCTTTTCTGCCTAATTTATTAAACAAGTTTTTCTTTCCTCCGTTTGGATCCATTTTGCTTTAAAAATATTTTTGCAATAATACAAAACCATACATTCTTATTGAAATGAAATATGTACAAACGATTTGGCCTTTAGTATTATATTTGTAAAAAAAACACTTTGCAAGATAATATTTTGGTTATTGGGTCATCTGGACAAATTGGCTCTGAGCTTGTGCTTGAGCTAAGAAAAGAATATGGTGATAATAATGTAATAGCATCTGATATTGTGCCTTCATCTGAAGAAATTATTAATTCTGGACCCTTTGAATTATTAAATGTTACTGACTCTGAGAAACTACTAAACATTATCAAAAAACATAAAATTAATCAGGTATATCTTTTAGCGGCTATATTGTCGGCAAAAGCTGAAAAAAATCAAAAAAATGCCTGGGATTTAAATGTAAATTCATTACTTAATCTTTTAGATTTAGCTAAAGAAAAAATAATTAAAAAAATATTTTGGCCTTCGTCAATAGCTGTTTTTGGCCCAAATACTGAAAAGAAAAATACACCTCAATTTTCTATAACAGAGCCAAATACTATATATGGAATTAGTAAATTAGCCGGAGAAAGATGGTGTGAATATTATTATAACCAATACCAAATTGATGTGGTATCGCTTAGGTATCCAGGTCTTATCGGTTGGAAGTCTCAACCTGGCGGTGGAACAACAGATTATGCTGTTGAAATATTTCATGAGGCGATTAAAAATAAGAGTTATAATTGTTTTTTAAAAAAAGATACTACACTTCCAATGATGTATATGTCTGATGCAATAAATGCAACTCTAAATATAATGCAGGCTGATGCTAATAAGATTAAAATTAGATCATCTTACAATATTGCAGGAACAAGTTTCTGTCCAAATGAATTATATGATGAAATAAAAATACATATTCCTGAATTTTCCATAACTTACACACCTGATTTTAGACAAAAAATAGCAGACTCATGGCCTGATAGCTTAGATGACTCTTTAGCTAAAAAACACTGGAATTGGAAGGCAAAATATGATTTAAAAAAGATGACTGTTGATATGCTAAAAAACTTAAAAAAAGCTAATCAAATAAAATGAAGCAAAAAATATCAATATATAACAGTTTAAGCAGAAAAAAAGAAACTTTTAAACCAATTACAAAAGATTATGTCGGCTTATATGTTTGTGGACCAACAGTTTATGGAGATCCACACCTTGGTCATGCAAGACCTGCAATAACTTTTGATATTGTATATAGATACCTTCAGTTGTGTGGTTATAAAGTAAGATATGTTCGAAACATTACTGATGCTGGCCACTTAGAAAATGATGCAGATGAAGGGGAAGACAAGATTAGCAAAAAAGCTAGACTAGAACAGCTTGAACCAATGGAAGTTGCCCACTTCTATACATTAAGCTATCACAATGCAATGAATCAACTTAATTGTAAGCCGCCATCTATAGAGCCAAGAGCTACAGGTCATATTATCGAACAAATTGAAATGATTCAAAAAATAATAGATAATGGCTATGCTTATGAAAAAAACGGATCTGTATATTTAGATGTTAAAAAATACAACCAAAGCTATCCATATGGAATATTATCAGGAAGGAATCTTGAAGACACAATAGAGGGAACAAGACAATTAGAAAAACAAACAGAAAAAAATAACGCCGTTGATTTTGCAATTTGGAAAAGAGCATCTAAGGAGCATATAATGAAATGGAGTTCTCCTTGGGGTAAAGGTTTTCCGGGATGGCATATGGAATGTTCTGCAATGTCAGAAAAATATTTAGGCAAAACTTTTGATATTCATGGTGGAGGCATGGACCTTATGTTTCCTCATCATGAAGCAGAAATAGCACAAAGTAATGCTTGTAATGATTGTATGCCAGTTAATTATTGGATGCATAATAATATGATTACAATAGATGGTAAAAAGATGGGAAAGTCTCTTGGTAACTTTATTAACCTCGAGGAGTTTTTTAGTGGAAAACATGCAAAACTTGACAAGGCCTTTTCACCCATGACTATTCGTTTTTTTATACTTCAAGCGCATTATAGAAGCACATTAGATTTTGGAAATGATGCCCTAAAAGCAGCAGAAAAAGGTCTAGC
>CAZJXE010000033.1:0-6728 GCA_964549835.1 uncultured Weeksellaceae bacterium | reverse complement strand
ATGATTTTACTAATGAAATTATGGATGTAATTTTAAAGCTTAGAAAACACGCAAAAATCAATAAAGATTTTATCACAGCTGATTTAATTAGAGATGAGTTAGATGGCTTAGGTATTCAAATAAATGACTCAAGAGATGGAAGTAGCTGGCAGATAAAAGATTAATCAAAAAATGAGATTACCTCTCTTATACATAATTGCTGCTTTACTGATATCTTGTGTTTCTGAAAAGAAAAACCAAAAGATTCAAAAGGTAAAAGCAACAAATCCTGCTCCAACTTTTAATAGTGATAGTGCTTATGTGTTTGTTGAGCAACAAGTATTATTTGGTCCAAGAGTTATAAGTTCAAAAGCTTGGGACGAATGTTCTAAATATTTATCTAAAAAATTAGAGTCATATAATGCAGAAGTAAAAATACAAACTGCTCCAGTTACTACTTATGATGGGAAAAACCATACTTTAAGAAACATCATTGCTAGCTATGATCCTGAAAAAAATAATAGAGTTGCTTTATTTGCTCACTGGGATTCAAGACATATAGCTGACCATGACACTGTAGATACTGATATGCCTATTCTTGGTGCAAATGATGGCGGTAGCGGGGTCGGTGTTTTGTTAGAAATAGCTAGGCAAATAAATTTAAAAAAGCCAAAAATTGGAATTGATATTATCTTTTTTGACGCAGAAGATTATGGGCAACCAGAAAATTCAAATTATCCTGTAATGAATGATTCTTGGTGCCTAGGGGCACAACATTGGTCAAAATTTCCACATAAAAAAAATTATTTTGCAAAATATGGAATCTTATTAGACATGGTGGGAGGTGAAAATGCAAGATTTTGGCAAGAAAAAACTTCTACTTATTATGCTTCAAATATTGTAAAAAAAGTATGGAATAAAGCACATAAAATTGGTTATTCAAATTACTTTGTTTTTAAGGAAAGTCCTCAAATTATGGATGACCATTATTATGTCAATACAGTAGCAGGCATTCCAACGATAGATATTATCGAATATGACCCTTATTCAAAAAATAATTTTAATAAGCATTGGCATACTCATGCAGATGATATGAATAATGTGCACAAAGAAACACTTAAAGCGGTAGGCCAAACAGTCTTGGAGGTTATTTATTCAGAGTAAACTTTTAATTATTGTTCATCACAACCAACAACGTATGTGATTTCAAAATCATCTACGTAAAAATTTTCATCTTTTCTAACCCCTGTAATATTAGTTTCCATTGGAAAGTATTCCATTTCAACAATTGATAAATAGAGCTCAATTAATTCAAGAGAGTCTTCATTTAAGAATTGTAAGTTGTATTCTTCTAAACTTTTTTCATCCTTAAAAGAATGAAGCCCCTCACCATATACCCACCATCCCGACAGGCTTATCTTAGTATTATTTTCTTTTTCAAAAACACAAGAAGAAACGAAAAATGCTAAAAAAATTAGTTTAATTGATCTCATAAAATTTATTTATAAAAATTCATTTCGTCAATATACTTCCATGCTTTGCTTGGAATTAATGAGGACATATCCTTACCTAAAGAAATAGATTCTCTGATAAAGCTAGCAGAAATATCGATTAATGGAACATCTTTAACGTTAGTTATGTTTTGATGTTCCATGAGATTCATAAAGCCAGATCGAGGGTAAGTATAAATATGATAATTATTTAAAATCTGTTTATAGTTTTTCCACTTATGAAGTGTTTTTAAATTATCAGTTCCCATAATTAGTGAAAATTCACAACTAGAATATTTTTCAGAAATGTTCGCCAAAGTATCAATTGTATAGGAAGGCAAAGGCATGCTAAATTCAATATCAGAAACATCTAAATTTGAATTGTCCTCAACTTCTCTTTGTATAATTTGTAGCCTATGATTTTGGTCTAAAAGGGAGTCTTTATTTTTAGTAGGGTTTTGTGGAGAAACAACATACCAGACTTTGTCTAAAGCTGTATTATTAACCATATGGGTTCCAATAACCTTATGGCCAATATGAAAGGGATTGAAAGAGCCAAAAAACAGACCAATTTTTTTCATTTATTTAAAAAATCTTTTACAAGATTAAACGCTTTTTCACAAGCATCAGAAAGATTATCATTTATTATAATATGATCAAACTTGTCTTGAAAATCTAATTCCTCTTTTGCTTTTGCTAATCTTGCTTTAAGGTCATCGTCTTGTTCAGTCCCTCTTGCTAATAACCTCTCTTTTAAAATACTAAAGCTTGGCGGTGATATAAACACCGCTAAACAATCATCTTGAAATTTATTTTTAATATTTAGGGCTCCAACAACATCAATGTCAAAAATAACATGCTTTCCTTCTTGCCAAATCTCATTAACTGAAGAGTTTAGAGTACCGTAATATTTATTTGGGTATACCTCTTCCCACTCTAAAAAAGAACCTTCTTTTATTTTTACATTAAATTCATTAGTACTTAAAAAATGGTAGTTTTTTCCATCTACTTCCCCAGCTCTTTTTTTTCTATTACAAGCTGAAACGGAAAACTTAATATTATCTATTTTTTCTATAAGAGAATTCACTATGGATGTTTTTCCTGCTCCAGAAGGTGCTGATATTACAATAGACTTTCCCATTTTACAGAATATTTAATAGCTGCTCTTTAATTTTTTCTAATTCATCTTTCATATTGACAACAATTTTTTGCATTTCTGAATTTGAAGATTTAGACCCAATTGTATTAATTTCTCTTCCTATTTCTTGACATATAAAACCAAGCTTTTTGCCATTAGGAGAGCTAGTTTCTTTAGTTTCTAAAAAATAGGACAAATGAGATTTAAGCCTAACCAACTCTTCAGTAATATCTTGTTTCTCCAAATAAAAGATTAATTCTTGTTCAAATCTATTTGGGTCAAAATTTACTTCAGATTGCTCTATCTTTTGTTTAAGATTAGATTTGGTTATATCTATTCTTTCTTTGCTTATGGGGACAATTTCGTTTAACAATTTACTTAAATTATTAATTCTTTGAGAAATGTCTTTTTCCAAATCTTTTCCTTCATTGCTGCGATATTTCATCAATTCATCAACAGCAATTTTAATTCCAGCATATACCTCAATCCAATCATCTTGAGTAAACTTATCTTCTTTTTTAATTACAGCTTCGGGCATTTTTAATAATGCCGATAGAATATCAGAAGGTTTAAAAAAGAAATTCCAGGCATTATTCTTCAAATTTAAATCTTTCTTTAACTGTATGATCTCTTGATGATAATCCTTAATTTTTTCTGTATTAACTGTGTGTTGACTAGATTTAAAGGAATTTGATTGGATTGAAATCTCAATCTTGCCTCTGAAAAGTTTTTGAGTTAAAAACTTTTTTAGCTCCAACTCTTTTTCTCTATACACTTGCGGCATCTTAATATTTAAATCAAGGTGCTTAGAATTTAAAGACCTAATTTCAATATTTACTATGGATTGCTTAAAATCTAATTTAGCTTTTCCAAAGCCTGTCATTGATTGAATCATGCTTTTTTTTACAAAATTAAAAAAGTTAATCTGTAATCACTTTTTTATCTGGTATACTTACTAAAAATACTGCACTAAATATAAATAAGCAAGAAATAATTTTAATAATATCAAGCGAATCACTTTTTAATAAAATAGCAATTAAGGAAGCTAATACTGGCTGCAGATAAATATATACACTTACTACTGAAGGATTAAGAGATTTTAATGCAAACGCATTAAATAAATATGCAATAAATGTTGTGCAAATAACCACAAATGCAACTTTTAAATATATACTAGTTGTAAATGTATTTAAATTAATACTGTTTAATTCACTTATTCCAAACGGGAGTACAAATATTAAGCCAAAAGAAAATACATAAAACATAACTGTTATTGGGTGATATCTTGTCATCAATCCTTTTACCAAAACTAAATAAATTGAGTAGCTAGTTGCATTAATAAAAATCAAAATATTGCCAAGAAAAAAATCATTTTCAATACTTATATTTCCCGATTTTAAAATCAATGTAGCTGCCCCACTTATACCCAAAATTATGCCTATAACTTTTCGAAAAGTAATTTTTTCTTTTATAATTAGAGCTGAAAAAACTATAACTAAAATAGGGCTTGTGGTCATAATAATTGCCGCATTTATTGGGGTAGTTAAATTGAGTCCTTCAAAAAAAAATAGCTGATTTATTGCAACGCCAAACAAACCACAAAAAATCAATCTAATTATATCAGCTTTAAGTACCTCCTCTTTAATAAAAAGATAAAAAGTTAAAAAAAAGAGAATGCTTCCTCCCAAAACTCGTAGAAGTATAAAGCCAGAAGGGCCAATATAGTCTGGCATGACATCCTTAGCGATGGAATAATTTAACGCATAAATAAGATTGACAATAAAAAGTGCTATATGAGGTAAAAATAATTTATTCAAATTAATATTTAGCTTGAGGTTAAATGGTTTTCACAATGTCTTTTAATACTTTTGTAAAAGTATGTAATTAAAAAAGTAAGCAATGAAATTTGGAACAAAAACTATTCATGCAGGACAGCACGCAGATCCAACAACTGGAGCCATAATGACTCCTATATATCAGACTTCAACATATATTCAAAATAAGCCAGGTGATCACAAAGGATATGAATATTCAAGAACTGCCAATCCAACTAGATCGGCTCTAGAAAAAAATATAGCAGAATTAGAAAATGGAAAATACGGGCTATGTTTTGGAAGTGGCCTTGCTGCTGTTGATTGTATTATTAAACTCCTCAAGCCTGGAGATGAGGTTATTTCAACAAATGATTTATATGGAGGTACATATAGAATATTTACAAAGGTTTTTGAAGAATTAGGAATCAAGTTTCATTTTACAGGAATGAGAAATTCTGAGCAAGTTACTTCACTTGTTAACTCGAAAACTAAAATGATTTGGACAGAAACTCCAACAAACCCAATGCTTAATATTATTGATATCAAAGCTTTGGGGAAAATTTCAAAAAAAAATAATTTATTACTTGTTGTAGATAACACTTTTGCAACTCCATTTCTTCAAACTCCGTTAGATCTAGGGGCTGATATTGTAATGCATTCTTTAACAAAATATATGGGCGGGCATTCAGATGTTATTATGGGAGCCGCAATTTGTAAAGATGAAAAAATTGCCGAAAAACTATTCTTTTTACAAAATAGCTGTGGCGCTGTTCCTGGTCCACAAGACTCTTTCCTTGTCTTAAGAGGAATAAAAACACTACACATAAGAATGCAGAGACATTGTGAAAATGGCAAGATAATTGCAAAGTTTCTTAAAGAACATCCAAAAGTAAACAATGTGTATTGGCCAGGCCTTAAGAATCACCCCAATCATTTAATTGCTAAAGAACAAATGAATGATTTTGGAGGTATGATTTCATTTGATTTAAATGGTAATAAACTTGAAGATGCAATTAAAGTTGTTTCAAATACAAAGTATTTTACTCTTGCCGAAAGTCTTGGTGGTGTTGAATCTTTAATTGGTCATCCAGCAAGTATGACACATGCGGCAATTCCAAAAAACGAAAGAGAAAAAACTGGAGTAACAGACACTCTTATTAGATTAAGCGTAGGAATAGAAGATGTTGAAGATTTAGTTGAAGACCTGAAAAATGCATTAAATAAGATTTAATGAGTAAAGTTGCTCTAATTACAGGAACTAGTAAAGGAATAGGTCTTTCGCTAACCAAGATACTACTTAAAAATAATTTTACTGTATATGGCTATTCTAGATCAAATAAATTAAAAAACCCTAATTTTTACTTTAATAAGATAAACCTTTCAGAAATAAATAAACTTAAAAATATTTTTTTTCCTAAGCTAGAATTCGCCGATGATATTTTTTTAATTAACAATGCTGGTGATATTGGGGAGATTAATAAATATGGAAATAAAAATCTGAACAATATTATTGATGAAATAAATATAAATCTTAGTGCGCCTACTATATTGTCTAATAGGTTTATTAAAGAATACGACAGTCTTAAATCTAGATTAACCATTTTAAACATAAGCTCCGGTGCAGCTCTTAGGCCAATTGAGTCCTGGGGAACATATTGTCAAAGCAAAGCGGGCCTAGATATGCTAACAAAAATTATTAATGAGGAAAATAATAAAATTGAAGCATATTCAATATATCCAGGAATAGTTAATACAGAAATGCAAGAAAAAATAAGAAATACTAGAGTAGAAAAATTTGCTCTTAGGGAAAAATTTGTGAATTATTATGAAAATAATGAGTTGAGCGACCCAAATATCGTAGCTAGTAAAATCTACTATATTATGTCTAATTCATCGAAATTTTCGAATAATTTAATCTCATTAAGGGATTTTTAATAAAACAGATAAAAACCTCATCAAAATCAACATTTTTTTACACAAAACGTTGATTTTCAATTAATTAAGCTCTTTTGCAATTTTTAACAATAAAATGTGAAAAAACCTAATAAAATTTAATTATTAGAATGTGTTTTTTTAAACATAATTAATTGATTATCAATTGTTTAAATTTATTTTGATAATTATATTTAATGATTTAATAAAAATAGCTAAATAAAATATTTTTGTGGCCAAAAATCTTTAACGGTGTGTTTTCTTTCTAAGTTTGTCAACAGTATTAACCAAATTAATAAATTATGGACAATGTATTTAAGTATTTCAATGGCTTTTTTAAAGGCTTAACTGGTTTAATCATGACTGTATTAGGCT
>CAZJXE010000032.1:0-9801 GCA_964549835.1 uncultured Weeksellaceae bacterium | reverse complement strand
AACCATTAATTGCAGCAATAAATGGTTTATTAGAAGATTCAATCAGATCAAATAAATTATCATGACCATTTTTAGATAAATCATAGCCTTGTTTTTTATTAAATGATGTAAACTCCTTAATATCAGCACCGGCTACAAAAGATTTGTTTTCTGCACCAGTAATTATTGCAGAACTTATGCTGTTGTCGCTACTAATAGATTTGATACAATCAGAAAGCTCATATATTGTTTCGTTATTTAAAGAGTTTAAAAACTTAGGCCTATTAATCGTAATAAGGCAAGTCTTTTCTGTAACCTCTTTAATAATATTTTTATAATCCATTTATTTGATTTTTACAAATATATAGATTAAGATAGTTTTTAAAAAATAAAGTTATTTGAAAAAAATTAATTATTAAGAGCTTCTGCACCACCAACAATTTCTAAAATCTCTGCAGTAATTGCTGCTTGTCTTGCCTTATTATAAGATAGGGTTAGATCCTTTTTTAATTCAGAAGCATTATCTGTAGCCTTATGCATAGCAGTCATTCTAGCACCATGCTCTGAAGCATGAGAGTCTAAAACAGCCTTAAATAATTGTGTTTTTAATGATTTGGGTATTAACTGCTCAATAATTTCTTTTTTCTCTGGCTCAAAGATATAGTCTCCAATTGTAGAATCCTCTTCTTGTGGTGATTCAACTGGAAGATAGTTTTCACTCATAACATTTTGAGTAGCCGCATTTTTAAATTGATTATAAACTAAAATTACTTTATCAAATTTTTCATCAAGATACATCTGCATTATATCTTCAGAAATCTGTGCTATACCTTCATAATTTAAGTTATTAAAAACCTCATCGTGCGTAGAAATTGGGGTATAGTTATTATTCTTAAAATATTCTGATGATTTTTTTCCAATTGATAAAATAGAAATATTATTGTCCTTGTAATCATTTATTAACGATAATGTTTGTTTAATTATGTTAGCATTAAAACCACCACACAACCCTCTATTTGATGTAATTGGAACAAGTAAAACATTATTTATTTTTCTTTCAGTTGAAAATTCACCTCCTTCTGCAGAGTCTAAACTTGAAGATAAATTAACTAACAGTTCTGTTAGTTTATTTGCATAAGGTCTCATTTGAAGAATTGCGTCTTGAGCTCTCTTTAATTTTGCCGCAGAAACCATTTTCATAGCAGATGTTATCTGCATGGTTGAGCCTACAGAAGATATTCTATTTCTAATTTCTTTTAAATTCGCCATACTAACTATTGAGCATACTTAGGTGTCAAATCGCTAACCACAGACTCAAGTGTATTTGTAATCTCATCGTTAAGCTTTCCTGAAGCCAAATCATCTAAAACATTTTGATGTTTCTGATGCAAATAAGAAATAAACTCTGTTTCAAACTCCTTAATTTTGTTTACCGGAACGTCCATTAATAAGCCATTTGTTCCACAATATATAATAGCGGCTTGTTCCTCAACTCGTAATGGGGAATACTGTCCTTGCTTTAAAATCTCTACATTTCTTTTTCCCTTTTCAATAACGGCTTTTGTCGCAGCATCTAAGTCAGAACCAAATTTAGCAAAGGCTTCAAGCTCTCTATATTGAGCTTGATCTAATTTTAAAGTTCCAGATATTTTTTTCATAGACTTTATTTGAGCAGAACCTCCAACCCTTGATACAGAAATACCAACATTAATAGCTGGCCTAACTCCAGATAAAAACAAATTAGACTCTAAAAATATTTGACCATCTGTAATTGAAATAACGTTTGTAGGAATATAGGCAGAAACATCTCCAGCTTGTGTTTCAATAATTGGTAGGGCAGTTAAGGAGCCTCCACCCTTAACTTTGTCTTTTAAAGACTCCGGTAGATCATTCATTTGAGCTGCAATTTCATCATCATTAATTATTTTAGCAGCTCGTTCTAAAAGTCTTGAATGGAGATAGAAAACATCTCCAGGATACGCTTCTCTTCCCGGTGGTCTTCTTAATAACAATGAAACTTCACGGTATGCTACAGCCTGCTTAGATAAATCATCATATACAATTAAGGCTGGCCTTCCTGTATCTCTAAAATATTCTCCAATTGCAGCACCAACCAAAGGAGCATAAAACTGAAGCGGAGCAGGATCAGCAGCATTAGCTGAAACAATAACTGTATAGTCCAGTGCACCAGCATCATCTAGTGTTTTTGCTAAAGCAGCTACTGTTGAAGCCTTTTGACCAACTGCCACATAAATACAATAAACCGGCTCGCCTTTATCATAAAATTCTTTTTGATTAATAATTGTATCAATTACAACTGCTGTTTTACCCGTTTGCCTATCTCCAATAACCAATTCTCTTTGCCCTCTTCCAATTGGAATCATTGCGTCAACAGATTTTAATCCTGTTTGAAGCGGCTCATTAACCGGTTGCCTATAAATAACTCCCGGCGCTTTTCTTTCAACAGGCATTTCAAATGTTTCACCAGTTATTGGTCCCTTACCATCAATTGGCACACCTACTCCATCTAAAACTCTTCCAAGCATACCTTCTCCAACATTAATTGAGGCAATTTTATTTGTTCTCTTAACAATGTCTCCTTCCTTAATACCCTTCGAAGGGCCAAGCAAAACAGCACCTACATTATCTTCTTCTAAATTTAAAACTATTGCTTGAAGCCCACCTTCAAACTCAACAAGCTCTCCTGATTGTGCATTAGTCAGTCCATAAATACGAGCAATTCCATCTCCTACTTGCAAAACTGTACCTACTTCTTCAAGCTCTGCTTCAGATTTAAATCCAGAAAGTTGTTGTCTTAATATTGCTGATACTTCAGCTGGTTTTACTTGTGTCATAATTTATTTATTTAATAATTTTGAATATATAGATTTTCACTAAACTGATTTTTAAGTGATTTCAATTTAGAAGATATACTTGCATCAAGCTGTTTATCGTCCATTCTAATAATTGCGCCACCAATTAATGATTCGTCTATTATTTCCTCTAATTCAATTTTTGAGTTTGATTGTTTTTCAATGTAACTCATCACCTCCTTTCTTAAATCATCATCTAGTGGTTTTGCAGTTACTACAGATACTTCCTTAATATTTTTGTTGTTTTTATACAATGCAATAAAACACTCTGCAATTTCTGGCAGAAGAATTTCTCTTTTCTTTTTAGTAATAAGAATAATAAAAGATAGTGTTAAATCTGAAATAGATTTAGCAAGTAGCTCGTTTAAGATTTTAATTTTAAGATCTGTTTTAACAATTGGTGTTTTTAATAAATTAACAAAATCCTTATTAGAGGAGCAAACAGAACTTACTAAAAGCATATCATTAAAAGATGTTTCTAAAGAATTTTGTTCCTTAGAGATAGAAATTAATGATTTTGCATATCTTATTGTAGCCCTAGACTGTTTCATTGCCTAATTTTTATTTTCGTTTAGTGCTTGATTTACTAGCTCCTTTTGTTTGTCTGCATTAGAAAGCTCAGACTTTAATATTTTTTCAGCCATTTCAATTGAAAGGTCTGCAACCTGATTTTTTAATTCTGTTAAAGCTTTCATCTTTTCATTTGATATCTGATCCTTTGCAGAATTAACCAATTTATCTGCTTCAATATTAGCCTGCTCTTTTGCTTGTGATATAATTTCATTCTTCATATCTCTTGCCTCTTTTAAAATTATATCTCTATCTAATTTAGCCTGAGCAAGTATCTTCTCATTATTTGCTGTAAGTTCAGACATTTCTGCTCTAGCCTTTTCAGCCTCTGCTAAAGATTCTTTAATTGATTGATTTCTTTGGTCAACTGCTGATAAAATTGGTTTCCAGGCAAACTTTTTTAACAAAAGCACTAAAAGTGTAAAAACAACTGTTGTCCAAAATATTAACCCAATTGCTGGTGTTACTAATTCCATATTTTATTTTTATTTAATACTCTGCAACCAACCGTTGCAGAGTATTTAATTACTAATTTATTTTAATAGCGCGACAACAACTCCAAATAATGCTACCCCTTCTACTAAAGCAGCAGCAATAAACATATTTGTTTGAATCATCCCAGAATGTTCTGGCTGTCTTGCCATCGACTCTAAAGCTTTTCCGCCAATCTGTCCAATTCCAATACCTGCTCCAATTGCAGATAAACCGGCTCCAATTGCGGCAAAAGCTCCAAAATCCATTGTTGTTTCTAATAACATTTTTTTTGTTTTTAGTTAATAATTAATTAGTGACCATCTTGCACTGCTAATCCTATAAAAACTGAGGATAGCAGTGTAAAAATATATGCTTGTAAAAAAGCAACAAGCACTTCAATACAATAAATAAACAACACAAAAAGTGCCGAAACAGGGGCAACTCCCCATGCTCCTCCAGTTCCCATTGCACTTTGAGCGATGAATATTAAAGATATTAAACTTAAAATGATAATATGTCCGGCTGAAATATTTGCAAATAATCTGATCATTAATGCAAAAGGTTTAGTAAACATTCCAATTATTTCAATAGGAACCATTATTGGCATTAAAGCCAAAGGTACGCCGGGAGGTTTAAAAATATGACCCCAATAATTTTTATTTCCAAATATTGTCGTTACCAAAAATGTAATTAATGATAAAACAAATGTTACAGCAATATTTCCTGTAACATTTGCAGCCCCAGGTAACAGCCCCATTAAATTGTTTATTAAAATAAAAAAGAAAAAAGTTAATAACAGGGGCGAAAATTTTTCATGCTTTGATCCAATATTATCTTTAATTATATCATCTCTAACAAATAAAACTAATGGCTCAATAAAAGACTGTAGACCTGTTGGAGCGCTATTTGGTTTTTTATACATTCTAGAAACTCTACCCATAATAAAAAAGAGTAAAAAAACAGAAATAAGCATTGATGCAACATTTTTTGTAATTGAAAGATCTATGATGCTTGCTCCACCCTCCTCAATAATATGGCTATGACTATCAATACTATATACTCGATTATCCTTTACCACCTTTGAATGCCCATGATTAAATTCACTAGACATAAATATATCCAAACCATATTCTGTGTAAAGAATTACTGGAAGTGGTATAGAAAAAGAATTATCACCTTCCCCCCAAAGATGCCACTCATGAGCATCTGCAATATGATGCATTATTGTTGGTACCGGATTATATAAACCGTCATCAGAAGTCGAAGAAACATCACCGCCAGCAAAAACACTTAAAGAAAATGTTAGGCAAATTAAAGAGAGGACAATAAATGTCTTTTTAATCATTACGACTTTAAATTTTATCGTGGACAAATGTAATTATTATTTGGTTTTTATTCTGCCTGTTTTTAAAAAATTTACAACTTATTTTATCTAAATTATAAACATTTAAAAATCAATTATATATATGGTTTATTATTTGATTTTTTTATAGAAAAAATAAATGGAAATTATAATTGCTGAAAACGAAAAAATAATCTTAAAGAGGCTTTCACAAGAATTAAAAATAAAATCAAAAAAATCACCAATGTAAAATCCAATAATGATAATAAAAATCATTTGAAAAGAAACTGAAGAAAAAAAAAGATAGCTTTTACGCTGTTTTTTCTCTTTTTTCTGATTTTCCAAGATCTTTGATCTCCTTAATTACAGCCCCCATACTACAAGAGCCAGTAAATGTCGCTCCAGGTTCTATAGAAAGCTTATTTGTTATAATATCTCCATTAAGCTTTGCCGATGATTTTAGAGAAAGCAATTGAGAAACGCTAATTTTAGCCTTCAAAACACCTGCAATATCTGCGTCCTTGCAAATTACGTCTCCTTCAACTACTCCTTGTGGGCCAACAACTACTTTCCCTTCAGTATCTATCGATCCTTTTAAGGATCCGTCAACCCTAATATCTCCTTTTGATTTAATATCTCCTGTTATTACAGTTCCATCTCCAATCATATTTATAGCAGATGATGTTGATGGTTTTTTTATTGTGTCGTTATTATTTGTAAACATGTTCTAGTATTTAAAATGTAAATTTATTAAAATAAGTAGTTAAATTATTTTTTTTCTTCTAAATATTTCTTTTTAAAGAAATCTTGATAGCCTGCAATATCTTTGTTGACATAAAACTCTTGAAAATTTTCTATTGATATAGGCAGCAGGAAATAATCGGTTTTTTTAAGCTCTGTTATAATTTCTTTAGAAAAAGGAATATCTTTATAGTAATCCATAACTGAGTAAGAGTTTTCAAAAAACTTTACAGTAAGCAGATGTTTGTCCATTCCCATCATCATTGCATTAATCTCAAAAACTTCAGTTGAGTATGAAGATGAGTTATAGTCTGAAATAAGTGTTTGTAAAAAACTAATATCCACGTCTTTTCTGGGCAAAATAAACATTAACATATGCTGTTTGTTTTCGTCAAAAATATATGGTGTTAGTTCAATTGCCTCTCTATTTGACTCATTTAGTCGAGTTGGGTCTTTTAAAGTATTTAAAATTATAGTCGAATAATCTGCTAGCTCTTTATCGGTTCCTCTTTTCAGATCAGAAAGAATATTTGTACAGCTTGTTGTATCTCCTTGCTTTAAAAAGCTTATGGCCCTTAAAAGCAAGTACTTATCTTTAGTATTATTGCTTTTGAGGCTTTCTGTATTAGAAAGAGTTTCTAAATAGTTTTGGTCAAGAAAAGTAATGTATGTGTTTTCATAAATATCATCCTCTTTACTATTTAAATCTTCTAAAGAGTTGAGGTATTGAGGATCTAAAATAATTTTACTGAAAACACTTTGTGGGTATTCTGCGAGTAAGGAATTTTTAATTGATTCAGCTTGTGTTTTTTTGTTCTGCTCTAAATAATTTAAGTAAAGGTTGTAATAAGCCATTGGCACAAAAGATGTATCAACATCAACAATAGAGAATATCTTACTTAACATCTCATTACTTTTATCAATTTTCAGCAAATCATACTTATATATTATGGCAGCCTGATAGCAAGCATTAGCTATTTTTTCTCTGGCAAGCATAAAATCTTCAGAGGTAGTTGGAATTTGATCTAAATAAAATTGCGGGTCTTTGGTGTTTTGCGAGCCTGATTTTACAGTGGCTGATGAATCTTCAATAGTTAACTTTGTAGACTTTTTATTTTTTCTTCTCCAATCGTCTTCAAGCTTTCTTTTTCCCCACTTTTTAGTGAATTCAGATAGTCCAAAACTAAGTGTTGCGGGATTATAAAAATACCACTTACCTCCAGATGTATTGTTGCCGAACTGTTCATTTCTATTGCCAAAAACATTACCTTGAGATAAATTTTTTCTTTTTAAAATTTCTTTTTCTCTCTCTAAATTTTCTTTTTCAATTTCTTTATCAATAATTTTTTTAATTACCGAATTAAGCTCAGCCCTTGGAAGCAAGGCTAACTGAACCAAACTGTCTTGTAGTTGTATGGTGTTTAGGTTAATAACAAGTTCTGTTAATATTGAATATTGTTTATATGTTGATGGATAAAGACGATAGTCTTCTTGCATAAAGTATATTGTGCTATCATAATAAAGCTGAGACTTGATAAAGTTTGATGAAAAAAATTCTATTTGACCAAGAGACAAAAAAGAGAGGGCTTTTTGTGGATCGTTTGAAACGCTATACAAAGTAGAGTTTAAATAGTTTTCCTTAGCTAGAATTGTATCTTCTCGTAAAATGTCCATTTCAGCTATAGTGTAATAAATCTGATCTAAATACTCAATGTTCTTATCATCCTTTGTCATTTTTACCAGCTGTTTTCTCATTTTTTCTGAATCTTTTGAACTTTTATCAGCGCATAAGGCTAGATTCATTTTAGTATTAAAAACCATAGTGTAGTCAGAGCTACTTTTTAAAACTTGGGAATAATGCTTAGCTGCCTTTTTAAATTGTTCTTCAAGTTGGTAAATTTGGGCAACAATAAAGTTTACTCTTGCTGTTTCTTTTTTTAATTTATATTTTTTTAAGCAATTCAAAAGTGCATCTTTAGCTAAAGGATAGTTTTTTTGCCTAAGATTTAGATCTGCATTTATAATTTCGTAATCTTTTTTCAGCTCTTTTGGAAACAGCCTATTATTTCCTAAATCAATAAGAATTGCTTCTGCTGAAGCATAGTCTTTCTTTTCAATAAAACACCTAGCTAGCCACAATGAGGCCTTATGGCTCATAAAAGATTTTTTATACTCTTCCATAATAAAGCTGAATGTTTTAATTGCTTCATCAAACTCACCTTTATAATAATACGCCTTACCAATCATGAAATAATTATCGTCAATCCACCTGCAATATTCTTTTCCTCTAATTTTGATAGAATGTTTTTGTATTACAATCGATCCTTTTTGAATTGCCTTATCCATATAAGGATGAGTTGATTTTGACTTTTTTAAATTTCCTGTTTTAAAGACTGGTAAAATTGTTGAGTAATCATCTTCAAATGAATCGTTAATTTTCTTAACTCCATATTTAATGCTTTCATTACCATTAAAGTAGCCGTTGTATCTAGCGGTTGTATTGTGATATTGCCTTGAAAACCAAGTTTTCTTTTTTGTAGAACAAGAAGAAAATACCATGCTTAGACAAGAAAAAAAACAAAAGTAGAATATAAGCTTACCTCTAATCATATGTTAACTAACTCCTTTTATCGGAGATTATTTTGCTGAAATTTAATTTAGATGCAAATATGCTTATAATTTTCAGATATTTGCAATATTATTAATCATAAGGCCCTTGAAAAAAAAGATTACTGAATTCTTAAAAAAACAATTTCGTTTTGTAATTGTTGATAGTGAAAGTTTAGAAGAAAAGCGAGTAATCAGCTTTTCAAGAATTAATTTTTATGTTTTGTCTCTATTTTTTGGATTTTGTTTTTTTATTCTCTGCTTTGTCATTATTGTTTTTTCACCCATTAATCAATTTCTACCCGGCAAGTCGTCAGATTTAGTTCAAAACCAACTAATAAATCTTTCATTAAAAAGCGATTCATTAGAAAGAGCATTATATGTAAGGTCTCTCTATTTAAATAATATAAGTGCTATTATTAATGGGGACTCTTCAATTTTAAAGTTTTCAGAAGATACCTCTATAATATCTTTTGAGAAAGAGCTTGTTTTTACACCATCAAAAGAAGATTCGCTTCTTAGAGAACAAGTTGAAAGAGAGGATCTAGGTTCAATAGATCAGAACATTAAAAAGGAAACTGAATATTTTTTATTTTTTCCACCTTTTGAAGGAATGATCAGCGATTCTTTTAATTGGTCAAACGGTCACTATGCAATTGATTTAGTAGCTAAAGCAGGAACTAAAATAAAGTCAATAAGTGGTGGTACCGTGATTGTTAGTGACTGGAACCCAGAAACTGGGCACGTAATTGGAATACAACACAAGAATAATTTCATCTCTTTCTATAAACATTGTTCCAGGCTATTGAAAAAAACAGGAGATGTTGTTGGGCTTGGCGAGCATATTGCTATTATTGGAAATTCTGGCGAGCTGTCTACCGGGCCGCATTTACATTTAGAGTTGTGGCAAAATGGTGTTCCAATGAATCCGGCAAATTTCATTGCATTTTGATCATGAAAACTATCAAGTCTAAATTAAGCCTCATCTTTGCAAAGTATGTAGTTAATCAAAATAATTCTTGGAAAAAAAACCCTCTTATTTTTCAAAAGAAAATAATGCTTAAGCTAATAGATCGAGCAAAAAACACAAGTTTTGGTAAGGATCATTCTTTTGGTAGTATTAAAAATTATGAAGATTTTAAAAAAAATGTTCCAATTAGAGACTATGAAGATTTGTCCAAATATATTGATTTAATCAAGCAAGGTAAAAAAAAT
>CAZJXE010000031.1:1848-9973 GCA_964549835.1 uncultured Weeksellaceae bacterium | reverse complement strand
CTTACTCCTTTTTTTCAAAAGATAATTACTTCAGAGAAAGTAAATGTAAAAAAACCAGACCCAAAAATATTTGATTATGCCCTCAATTTGGTAGGAGCTAAACCAAAGAATACAATAATGATAGGAGACGACTTACCTGTTGATATTATTGGAGCAAAAAAAATTGGTATTCATCAGATATATTTTAACCCAAATAAGAAAGAACATACAGAGAAAATAGATTTTGAAATTTCTAGTTTACTTGAAATAAAGGGAATCCTTTGAAATTAGGGTAAAATTATTTTTTAAATTATTTTTTTTAGTTGAAATGCTCCAATTGATAGAATAACTGCAACTATAACATCATAAATAGGTTTGACATTTGGCCATCCAAAATTCCAAATACAAACTAAAATTAACCAAATTAACCAAGTTTTATTAAATTGTTTCATTTAACTTAATTTTCAGTAATGTAAAGCTTATAAAGCTTACAATTATTGCCCAAATCATACCACCTAAAATATCAAATGGGAAGTGAACTCCTAAATATACTCTGCTATATCCAATTATAGTAGCAAGTGAGAAAAGAAATATAAAAAGCTTAATTCTCTTAGTTAATAAGCCAATGAAAAATGCAATTGAAAACATATTTGCAGAATGTGATGAAATAAAACCGTATTTTCCTCCACAATCTAGAACAATTCTTACGTTTTCAAGTTGATAGCAAGGTCTTAATCTTTCAAAAACTTCTTTAAAAAATTTTACACTTCCAAAATCTGCCAAAAAAATTAAAAAAGAAATTGAAAGTAAAATCCAAACAAAATCTTTAGTAAAGCTTTTATATAAAACAAAAAGGATATAAACATATAATGGAATAAAAACAAACTTATTACTCATAAAAATCATAAATGAGTCAAAGCTAATATCACCTGAAGAGTTAATCAGACTAAATAAAAATATATCGAAATCAATAAGTTTATTCACTTTTATTTAATTGAGTCCAAATTTTGTCTTTTAAATTAATTAGACCTTGTTCGGTAATTGATGAAATAAAAATGTGATCAATATCTTTTGGTAAACTAATTTGAATTTCATTTGTTAGCTCTTCATCTAACAAATCACTCTTACTTATTGCAAGAATTCTCTCTTTATCTAATAGTTCCGGATTATATTTTTTTAATTCTGAAAGTAAAACTTTATACTCTTTTACAATATCATCAGAATCAGAAGGAACTAAAAAAAGCAATGATGAATTTCTCTCAATATGCCTAAGAAATCTATGACCTAAACCTTTCCCCTCAGAGGCTCCTTCGATTATTCCAGGTATATCTGCCATTATAAAAGATTTATGATCTCTGTAAGATACAATTCCAAGGTTAGGAACTAAAGTGGTAAAAGGATAGTCAGCAATTTCAGGTTTTGCTGCTGTAATAACAGATAAAAGTGTAGATTTTCCTGCATTAGGAAATCCAACTAGACCAATATCAGCTAATACTTTAAGTTCTAGAATAAACCAGTTTTCTGAAGAACCAATTCCTGGCTGGGCATAGTGAGGAGATTGATTAGTTGATGATTTAAAATGGGAGTTTCCTCTTCCTCCCATTCCTCCTTTGAGGAGAATAATTTCTTGACTATCTTCAGTAATTTCTCCAATAACTTTTCCAGTATCAAAATCTTTAGCAACAGTTCCTAATGGAACTTCGAGATATTTGTCTTCACCATCTTTTCCAGATGAATGATTGCCACTACCTGATCCCCCATGATCGGCAAAGATATGTTTGGTGTATTTTAAAGGTAATAATGTCCATAGTTGTTGATTTCCTTTTATAATAATATGTCCTCCACGCCCTCCATCACCTCCATCTGGACCTCCTTTTGCAGTAGTTCTATCTCTTAAAAAATGAGCTGAACCAGCCCCCCCTTTGCCTGATCTACATAGAATTTTAACATAATCAACAAAGTTGGAATTTTTAGGTTTCATTATAATTTATCTATAACAGAATTTATTTTTTCTTTAATATCTTCAATTGAGCCATAACCATCAATCTCATAAAGTTTATTTTGTGTGCTGTAAAACGATTTTAATGGCGCAGTTTTTAAATTGTACTCTTTAATTCTATTTGATATAATTTCTTCACTTTGATCATCAGATCTTCCTGAGCTTTTTCCTCTTTCAAGAAGTCGTTTAATAAGTTCTTTGTCTTCTACTTTTAATGAAACCATCGCAGTTATTGAAAGTTCTTTTTTTATTAGTAGCTTGTCAAGAGCTAAGGCTTGCTCTGTTGTTCTTGGAAATCCATCAAAGATAAAACCCTTAGATTTTAAATTATTTTCCAATTTATTTCCAATCATCCCAATAACCACTTCGTCTGGAACCAATAATCCTTGATCCATAAATTTTTTAGCTTCAATGCCAAGCTTAGTTTGTTTTGCTAATTCTTTTCTTAGAATATCTCCTGTAGATAAATGTATAAGTTTATATCTAGAAATAAGCATTTCTGATTGTGTTCCTTTTCCTGCTCCCGGTGGTCCAAATAAAACGATATTAAGCATTATTAATTTTTTAATTTGTATATGTTTTTTAGATTACGTCCTTTTTCATTATAATCAAGACCGTAACCAACAACAAAATCATTTTTAATTGATTTTCCAATATAATCAATATGATATTCTTTTTGGTAGGAATTTGGTTTATAAAGTAAGGTAGCAATTTTGATACTATTAATTTTTTCTTTTTTTAAAGAAAGAATAATTTTTTCTAATGTTATTCCTGTATCTATAATATCTTCTAAAACAATAACATTTCTTCCTTCAATACTATTTGATAATCCAATGAGCCTATCTACTTTTCCCGTAGATTCAAGTCCAGAATAAGATGATAGTTTTAAAAATGAAATTTCTGAGTCAGAAATTGTAATTTTTCTAATTAAATCAGCAGCAAATAAAAAAGAACCATTTAGAATTGCAATAAACAATGGGTTATGAACTCCGCTGTTATTAATTTCATTTGCAATTTTTGAAATGATTTTATCTATTTCATTAGAATTAATAAAAATTTCAAAATTTTTATCATGTAATTTAACCTCCTTCATATCATTAAGTTAGCCATGAATTAAAATTACGAATTTGTTCTTCATTTCTATTATTTTGAAAATTTATTTCATTTAAAATAAAATAATTACCAACTTTTAATCTTATTTCTTTTTCAGAAAATTTCTTTTTTAATGTAATTGAAATCTCTTCATCACAATTTTTTAATGTTTCATTAAATGTATTGCTAATAGATTTGCCATTAATTTTTAAAATTTCATCTTCAGGGGCAATTCCCATTTTATCAGCCTCTGAATTTGGCTCAACTTTTTTGACGATTATTTTGTTATCTTGTTTTAAACAAAATAAACCAAAGTATTTTGCACTAAGATTAGGATTGTCTTTTTTTTCTAGCTTTAATCCAACATGATTCAGTTTTTCTTTTAGAGTAGGTAGATAATTTTCTGTGCCATATACGTGATCTTTAAATATTTTCGTAATCTCTTTACCACCATAAAACTCACAAATTGTAATAAAATCATTTTCAGAGTAACCTTTATTTTTGAGAGCAAAATCAGTATAAAGTTTATTCATAACTGTACTTAAACTTTCATTACCATCTGAATTTTTAATAATCTCTAAATCTATCATTAGCATACATAGTGCTCCATCAGCATAAATAGAAACTTTTCTGTTTGGAGAACCTAATTTATAACCATCAAGCCAGCTATCAAATCCACTATCAGCTACAGAAAGATTCATTCTTCCATAATTCATTAAATGCCTTTCAAGATTCTGATTTTGTGTTTTTTTAAATTCTTCCCAAGTAGTAACTTTTGCTTTATGTAACATTAAGTCTCCCATATATGTGGTAACTCCTTCAGCAACATATCCCGTACGGAAATAGTTCTCTTTTGTATAATCATATGGAAACATTTCTACAGGCCTGATAGCTTTTATATTCCAAGTATGATAAAGCTCGTGAGAACAAATATGAAGTAAGCTATTGTATTTCTCTTTCATAATTTCTTCTCCTGGTCCTAATAAGATCACTGTATTTTTTGTGTGTTCAACACCATGATATGACATGTAAGGGGTTATTTGGAAAAAGAAGTGATATTCATCAACAGGAAAAGAATCAAAATGATTTATTTGAGTTTGAGTAAATGCTAAAAAATCTGTTTTTAACTTATTCCAGTTTATGCTACATGGACCCTGGAACCATAAATTAAAATTAATATTATTAACTGTATAAAAATCATGTTTAATAGAATTTGAACAAATAATAGGAGATTCTGCAATTTCATCAAAATTATTTCCCTTTAACATCTGATTTGATTTTTTTAAAGATGAAGCAATAATATAATCTTCAGGAATGTCAAAATTTAATTCATAATTGTCACTAATTCTATCTGTAATATAAAAGATACAATGTACTGGATTAATGTAGAGTTGTTCTTCATCTAAATAGCATGAACCTGCGTCTAGTTGGTTTGCATAAAAACTATATGATATGATAATCTCTTCTTCATTTTTACAATCAACTTGCCATTGATCTTTATTAATTTTAATAAAGTTTAAAGCTTTATTTTTTTTGTTAAAAGCACCCCATTTATAAATGTTTTGTGAAAAATTTCCTAATTCGTATCTTCCAGGTCGCCATGCAGGAAGCTGAAAATTAATAACATCTTTACCATTTGTTGATGTAGTTAATTTAAAATCAATAAAATGTTTATGAGGATTTTTGAATGAAATACTGTACTTGATCATGAGAGAAAATCTATTGTCAAAAATACAAATTTAAAGAATGAATTAAAGTTATTTTGACTAATATTGCATTGTTGTAATTAACATTTAAATTAATAAAATATGAATTTTGACGTCATTGTATTAGGAAGTGGTCCAGGGGGGTATGTAACTGCTATTAGAGCATCTCAATTAGGACTTAAAACAGCAATAATTGAAAAAGAAAGTTTAGGTGGGGTTTGTTTGAACTGGGGCTGTATACCAACAAAAGCACTTTTAAAAAGTGCACAAGTTTTTGATTATATAAATCATGCCGAAGATTTTGGAATTTCTGTTGAAAAATCAAATGCAGATTTTGATAAAATAATTAAAAGGAGTAGAGATGTTGCAGATGGTATGAGTAAGGGAATTTCATATTTGACTAAAAAAAATAAAATTGAAGTTATTTATGGTTTTGGAAAATTAAAGAAGGGTGGTGTGGTATCAGTAGAAAATGATGGAAAGGCTACAGAATATAAAGCTAAGCATATTATAATTGCAACTGGGGCTCGTTCTAGAGAGCTGCCAAATCTACCTCAAGATGGAAAAAACATAATCGGCTACAGAGAAGCTATGACATTAAAAAAGATGCCAGAAAAAATGGTGGTTGTTGGTTCTGGAGCCATAGGAGTGGAATTTGCATATTTTTACAATGCTTTAGGAGTTGATGTAACTGTTGTTGAATATATGCCTAACATTGTTCCTTTAGAAGATGAAGATATTTCAAAACAACTTCAAAGATCATTTAAAAAATCTGGAATGAAGATTATGACTAATTCTTCAGTAGAAAAAGTAAATGTAACAGATAACGGTTGTGAAGTTTTAGTGAAAACAAAAAAAGGTGATGAAACAATTCAAGCAGATATTGTTTTATCTGCTGTTGGTATAACAGCTAATATTGAAAACATAGGTTTAGAGGATGTAGGTATTAAAACTGAAAATGGAAAACTAATTGTTGATGAATTTTATAATACTAATGTTGCTGGATATTATGCGATTGGAGATCTTCTGCCTACTCAAGCTTTAGCTCATGTTGCCTCAGCAGAAGGAATAATCTGTGTTGAAAAAATTGCAGGAGAAAATCCTGAGCCTATTGATTATGGAAATATACCCGGTTGTACATACTGTAATCCTGAGATATCATCTGTTGGATTAACTGAGGCTAAAGCTAAAGAGGCAGGCTATGAAATTAGAGTTGGTAAATTTCCTTTTACAGCATCTGGTAAGGCATCTGCTGCAGGACATAAAGATGGTTTTGTTAAAGTAATATTTGATGCAAAATATGGTGAATGGTTAGGTTGTCATATGATTGGATATAATGTAACTGAAATGATTGCCGAAGCTGTTGTTGCAAGAAAGCTAGAAACTACTGGTCATGAAATTTTAAAAGCAGTACATCCTCATCCAACTATGAGTGAAGCTGTTATGGAAGCAGTTGCTGAAGCATATGATGAGGTAATACATATATAGTTTAGTAAACAGAAAACTTTTTACTAATAGTGATATTATTGTTTTTAAATTTCGCCAGATAAATACCGCTTGTTATGTCATTTAAAAATATTTTGCCATATCTGTTATTTACTTTTCCTTCTTTAATTTTTTCACCTACCAAATTATAGATTTCATATTCTAGATTTTTGTGCTTAGATATTATTTGAAAGCTTCCATTATTTGGATTTGGAAATAATGTCAGGTCATTTTCATGTATATTATTATTATATAAAATATTTTGACCTTTGATATTAACATTGTCTAAATAAAATTGGTTTCCATAATCATTAATAGCTACAAATCGAATCATTATAGTATCATTAATATATCCTAAAGAGGTAAGGTTAATGCTATCGGTTTTCCATGAGTCACATGTGGGATACCAAATACTTGATTGATATGATGTTGTTGCTAAATTTGCTCCCGAAGCACCATAAATTGAATCCCAAGAATAACCACAATCATTTGATATATCAATTCTAAACCCATCGCTATGTGCGCTTGAATATCCAGAATAAGAATAATCATAGGTTAAATAGTTAATTGCATTAGGTCCACTGCCAAGTTTAACTTTATTAGAAATTAAATAGGCTTCATCTCCTCTTTGACTTATATTATAGTGGTCAACAAAAGTTACTTTATTTGGAAGACAATTACTTCCGGTATCTACTATTATACCTTGCCAAGAAAATGATGATGGAGGTGTTCTCCATGACTCTGGTGGAAAATTAAAGCTCTCAAAATTTTCCTGATAATTAGAAGAGCTAGTTATTAACGAGGTTGTATCATTATAAGTGATAAAGTTAGCTAAGGTCTGTGTGCTACTTCCAAATTGATCTGTAACTGTTAAAGTAACATCATATGATCCAGCCTGATTGTAGATTACAGTTGGATTTTCAAGATTTGATGTGTTTGGAGTTCCTCCAGCAAAAACCCAATTCCATGTTGCATTTGTCGCTCTAACAGCTGAATGGCAAACAAAATTAACTTCATCATTCATGCAATTTAGATCCATTTTATCAGCAGCTATTTGAGCTGAAGGAGGAGAGTTTTCAAATAGATCAACAACATACGCACTTCGATTTGTTCCATTAAATAATTGCCCTTTTCTGTAGTAAGGAATTAATTGCACAGAGGTAGTAGGCTTAGGTAAATCATTATCATATATAATCCAATCTGTCATTGAATTATTTTTGTAATACACTGATGTTCTAGTTCCCAAATAAACTCCACCATCACTGCCTCTTTGATGTTCAATGTTTGTAGGAAAAACATCATCTAAAGTGGTTGTGGTTAAATTAGTCCAGTTTAAGCCGCCGTCTGTTGATTTAAAAACTTTATCACCATTATAATTAGGGTAGCTTCCATACATAGAATTTCTTGAAATCCATATCGTATTTTCATCATTACTACTAATTGTTATATCATAAGTTATCCAATCATTGGATAACGAAGGAGTGATATCAGTCCATGTTTTACCTGCATCTTCAGACTTATAAATATGTTTTTTATCCCACCAACCAGGGTAAGTAGACAAATAAATATAATCTGGATTACTCCATGCTACTTCAATAGAAGCAATGTTGGCATTAAAATGATGAACTGCTTCAAAGCTTGAACCATTATTTTTTGTTAACCACAAAGTAGTATCATTTCCAGAATAAAACCAATTATAACATCTTGGGTCAAATTCAATTTGAGAAGATTGTCCAATTATATATGATGCATTTGGTTTTTTATCTATAGGAAATGTGCTAATTGCAACATTTCTATCTCCTGATAGTATTTTTCCACCATAGTCGCTATAAGCAATTCTTGAGTTTCCAAAATTTACAAACCC
>CAZJXE010000031.1:0-1748 GCA_964549835.1 uncultured Weeksellaceae bacterium | reverse complement strand
TCATGAATATCAGCATGCACATAACCTTTTTTGTATGGTTCACTCCATTTTGCAGGACATGAAAATGTAAAACCATCATCAAATGAAATCCAATGATTTACTCCACCAACATGAATAATGTTAGCATCAAATGGATTAACAGCTAATGCTAAATCATAATAGTATTGACCTCCATCATCTAATCCACTTGGCTGCCATCCCATCATATTTATATTATTTGCACTTGGAATACCAGCAGGTTGTGAGCCGCAACATCTAAAAGTCCAATTTTCTCCCTTATCATAACTAACATATATACCATAAAGACCGCTTCCACCATTTGCAGCTCCTGTTGCTAATGCAACAATTTTATTAGGATCAGCTAAGCTAACTGCAATTTCTGTTCTTTTTTGTTCATCATTTGTTGTAGGTATTGGCCAGCCATTTGAGAAAAGATTAAGTGTATTTCCACTATCATCTGATCGATAAAACTCTGTATAATTAGCATCTTGTCTAATAAAATACATAGTATCTGAGCTAAGTGGATGAAATTCAATTTCTTGAAATTCTCCACTCATTATTTCATTTAAATTTGATCCTCCATCAAAAGATTTGAAGAGCCCCTGATTACTCGCTACATATAAAATCTGATTATTTTGAGGATGCATTTTTATATCTTTTATATTATGAGATTGAGCGTTAAAGTTACTTCCTCCAATACTTATCCAATTTATACCACCATCTATTGATTTGTAAATTCCCCCATTGCCAGAAATATATATGATATTTTCATTTTGAAAATCTATTTCAATCGCATAAACTCCTGAAAGGTGCAGATCTTTTGTAATATGAAACCAATTATTTCCTTTGTTATTTGATCTCCATGCTCCAGCAGTAGCTGCTCCAGCATAAAGGACATTACTATTGCTTTGGGACTGTTCGATTGTATATAGATGAGCTGCTCCAGGTGCATAGCTTCTACTTGCAGCATCTTTATCAAAGTCCCAAGGACCAATACATTGCCAATTATTTGAACTTGTAGATTTTACTCTTTTTGGAGGTATTGTTTCTCTGCTTAAATTTCTGAGCCATCTTTTATAGAACTGGGTATGCTTATTTTTAATAAATTGATTGTTCTCGTAAAAAGCTTCATAAGCTTCAATTACTTTTCCCTCATCAACATTTTCTAAATACATTAAATTAACCCATTGAGGTAAATCAGATGAATTTATATCATATCTTTTTTCAGATTGAGAATAAAGGTTAAAAGAATAAAAAATAAGTATAAAAACTATTAATCTGTTCATTTTTTTTAAAAAAAAAGTCGCTTAATTTAAAGCGACTTAAAAATAACTAATTTTTAATTATAGATGAAATTCATTTTTTACTTGTTCAACACAATCTAACTTTTCCCAAGTAAATGTTTCAACATCTTTTGAAACGGATTTTCCATTAATTGAAAACTCAACTGTTTTTTTCTCAGATTTTCTTCCCATATGACCGTAAGCTGCAGTTTCAGAATAAATTGGAGTTTTTAATTTTAGTCTACTTATAATTGATGCAGGTTTAAGATTAAAACATTCCATATTTTTTATCTTCTCAGCAATTTCACCATCATTAAGTTCGACATTTGCTGTTCCATATGTATCAACAAAGATACCCATAGGTTCAGCAATGCCAATTGCATAAGAGACTTGAACTAAGATTCGATCAGCAACTCCTGCAGCAATTAAATTTTTTGCAATATGTCTAGTTGCATAAGCAGCAGA